>CAMPCK010000147.1 GCA_946645735.1 uncultured Clostridia bacterium | reverse complement strand
CCTCTAACTACCTCTTATTATATTCTTCGCCAGTATGAAAATCAATAGAAAATATCGCTGAAAATGTCAGCCCAGATTCTCATTTAGTTTTCTTAGTTTTCTTTTCGGGCAGTTCCGTATACATTCCCTCAAGTAATTCATGGATCAGATCCGTATCCTCATATCTGTCAAACACATGCATAAGCGTTTTTGAACCCTCATACGGATAACACAGTTCTGAATCCTCAAGAAGCCTGTCCGAAGTAGGTGTTCTTTTTAAAAACAGTTCATTGGCACAAATATCACCTATCAGTTTACCATTAAAGTAAACAAGATATCCTCCCATCATTGATTTTATTACAATATCACCGGCTGTGGAAAAGCATTCACGTACATATTCGTTAAATTCATTCACTTTGATTACCTCCACAAATCCCGAGTTATCGTCTTGTCATCAATACCACCGTCTCCACATGCCCCGTATGCGGGAACATGTCCACGGGTGTTGCTTCTTTGAAATCATAGCCTTTTTCTCTAAGATACTTTATATCCCTTGCAAGTGTAGCTGGATCACATGATACATATACTATCCTGTCAGGCTCTGCCTGAACTACCGCGTTTAAAAGTTCCTCTTCACAGCCTGCTCTCGGAGGATCAAGGAATACCACGTCCGCATGTTCCACAGTAAGGGGTGGCTCCTTCTCCACAAGTTCGTTCACCTCGTTGTATCCCATGAAGGGCTTCAGACCCATAATGGCAGGAAGAATTTCTTCAGCCTTGCCGGTTATATATCTGGTGCTCACCATTCCGTTTATTACGGAGTTCCTGTTGGCGTCTATAACTGCGGGCTTCACGGATTCGATACCGATGACGCGGCCCTTGTCATTCATTTCTTTTGCAGCAAAAAGACCAATGGTCCCCACTCCGCAGTAAAGGTCAAGGACCGTCTCGCCGCCCTTAAGGTCAGCGTATTCCATGGCCTTACCGTAGAGTTTCAGCATCTGCTCTGAATTCACCTGATAGAATGATTCAGGCGATATCTCGAATTTCAGCCCGCCGGTCTCTTCGGTGATTACGTGTTTTCCCGCAATGCATTTATCATCGATATATATGCTTTCAAGAGAAAAGTCTGATCCTTCGTCCAGAAGCCCTGCAAGAAGTTCAAGGTCGGGCAGCTTCCCCTTGTTTTTTGTCTTGATAACGGCCATCATCTCGCCGGTTCCCGGAGCAGTGCGCACCATGAGCTTATCAACTGCGCCCTTAAGATTTTTTTCATGAAGATACTGATAGAGGCCTTCTGCGATACCCATGGCCTTTTCGGACTGGATCCTGCAGTCGGGACAGTCCACCACCTCGTGACTCTTCTTCCTTACGAAGCCTATCTCACCGTTCTTCGACACGGCAAAAACAGCCTTGTTCCTGTATCTCAGAGGCTCGTCCATTCCGATGATCGGATTCATCTTCGGTTCTTCCAGGCCACCTATTCTTGTGAGCTTGTCCTTCACCCATCTTGACTTGAGCTCAAGCTGCTCCTCGTATCTCAGGTCTCCAAGGGGGCACCCTCCGCAGTCCTTAGAGAACTGACAGAAGCCTTCGTTTCTCTTATCAGACGGCTCAAGTATCTTAAGGCAGTCAGCGAAGGCATAGTTCTTCTTGGCCTTGGTAACCTTGGCCTTTACCTTGTCCCCAAGTACGCAGCCGTCGACGAAAACTACCTGGCCATCAGTCTTTCCGATGCCGTTTCCGTCGGAGCTCATATCCTCTATGTATAATTCCAAAATCTGTCCTTTTTCCATATTTTAAAGTCCCTCTTCTTCAACAAAGGCATAGAATGCCGCTTCTTCCCTGATGTTTTCTTTCTTTACAGTACCCACAGGCATGGCATAGAAGATACTCTCCTCTTTGCCGTCCAGTCCGAAGGCTTTATTCGCTGGCTCCGGTTCCACCGCAGCTATGGCGCAGCCCCCGAGCCCGATGGACTCAGCAGCCAGGTACAGGTTCTCCGTGACATGTCCTGCGTCCATAAGTACCGGACCGTGAGCCCAGATGCCGTATCTCCACTCAGCCCTGTAGAACACGCAGCTGTAGTAGAAGACAACGCTCGCCTTATCAGCCCAGGTCTGTTCGCAAAGGGATTCTGAAATGAAGCCCTTCATATCGTCCATGGGTCCCAGATATTCCAGCTGATGGGTCATGGGAAGATAGTGATACAGTCCTTCTTCCAGACCTTCAACCCTTCTCACTGCCATATAGCATTCAAAGGGATGGCGTGCGCCGCCCGAAGGAACGGTCCTAAGGGTAGCATAGGATTTGCCCCTTATCTCCTTCACACCCTGGGTGCACCAGAGAAGATAGGAAAGTTCACCGAGGCTGATGGCCTCATCAGTATATATCCTGTGGCTCTTTCTTCTGTTGATGATTCCAAGGAAATCGTTATCTATATCAAGTGCACTGAAATCCTTCGTGAGATCGGTGATTTTGTCTGTCACAGGGGCTTTCACAAGGGGCGGCTGCGGTTTCTTAAGCTCCTGATCCGTCATATATTCCTCAGGAATATCCTCTTCATCGTTGAACTTAAGAATGAAGGCACGTCCGGCGTCGATTTTTTCTTTTATGAGAGATTCCTGCTTCTTTGTGCTCTCCTCATCATCCATCTCAAGCCCCATGAGCATGACTTCCGTTTCCCTTTTGAATCCGTATTTTTTGTAGAATTCAGGAAGGTAGCCGTCTGAGGCTGTGATCATGTGGATGCCCACAAAACCTTCAGTCTTAAGCTTCTCAAGGAAAACCTCAAGAAGAGTCTTCCCTATTCCCCGGCCCTGATACCTTGTATCAACCGCCAGGTCATTTATCTCAAAGGTCCTGCCATAGTTAAAAAGCATGGATGCCCCAAGGATAAATCCCAGAATCTCGCCGTCTGAGACATACTCAAGCCCAAGGGCATTTCCGGACTCCAGTATCTCCCTTACATGGACTTCAGCGTCTTCCGGCTTCCAGAAGTCATTCCAGGGCTCCCCCGAAAAAGCAGCGGCATATATCTCTCCATATCTTTTAATATGCTCCATTGAGCATGGCAGTATCTGATAATTCATCTCAGCCTCCGAGTTTTTTCTTTATTCTACCATACATGAAGAATGAGTAACAAGTGCGAATCAACTAGTGGCGGTAGCCTTGGCCGGCTATTTCATACTACAAGTGAGTTCAGCTGATTTAGTATGTATAATTCTATGATGTTTTTCATACTAAAATTAATGTCGTTCAATTTAGTATGCATTGATGATGCAAAGAATTCACACTAGGATTGCCATATCCCTGTTTTAGTATGTAATCCAAGGCCAAAGTAAGCCAGACCTAAGATTTTTTTGCATACTAAAACCTGGGGACAGCGTTTCTAGTATGCACTTTCCTAAAAAAAATACATACTAAATTAAGCGTTGACGTTTCTAGTATGAAATCTGCTGAAAAAAATACATACT
>CAMPCK010000146.1 GCA_946645735.1 uncultured Clostridia bacterium | reverse complement strand
AGGATTATGAGGTTCTTCTGTCTCTCTACCTTTCCCCTGTCCACGGCGATGACATATGACATGGTCTGGAAGGTATAGAAACTTATACCGATAGGAAGAGCGATCCCAAGGAGGCCGAAATCAGAGTCTGCCAGGGAATTGACCGTCTCTATGATAAAATCCGTGTATTTGAAGAAGCCCAGAAGAGCAAGATTTATGACAACATCAAGGATGAGCATGAGTTTAGCCCCATGCTCATTGTTTGTCTTTCTGGAATTTCCGATGCCTATGGCGAGAACATAGTTCGCTATAATGGACGCCAGCATCACCAGTATATATTTAGGCTCGCCCCAGCCGTAAAAAATAAGGCTGGCCATGAGGAGCCATGTGTTTCTGGCCATAATATGCCTGCCCGGTATAAGGAAATATACCAGAAGTGTCACGGGCAGGAATGCCATTAAAAATACAGAACTTGAAAAAAGCAAAATCTATCTCCTAACTCAGCCCACAGCTTCATCATCAAATGAGCCCATATCAAAATCATCAAATACACCTTCGTTTGCTTTGTCCATTATAGGACTGAGTCTTTCAAGAACATCATCAGGCACCTGAGTGTTGCCGTTGTAGTATTCTATCTCATATACCAGGACATTCTTCCCATCAAGGGCGTACATGCCGACATATCCGATTTCCCCGTTATTGATGTTTATGCCGTCCCCGATATACTGGGCAATGGATGTATTGAAGTCCTTTGTGTCTTTTAAGGTAAAGGAAAGCATTCCGCCTCCGCTGTCTCTGAGATCAGCTATGGCCCCGGGTATATCATACATATTCTCAAGCTCTATGGCATTCATGAGAATATAACAGTATTTGGTGCCCCTGCATTCGGGAATGATCTTATGGTCATAGGGCCATGTTCCGTCATCCTTCATGGAGTCCGGTACATTGAAGCTTCCGTATGCAGGGCTCTGGGATCCCCCGTCAAAAGTTATGTCCACATGATACCATTCATCATCCAGCTGGACTACGTTCCATGCGTGTTCTCCCTGATCGGTGGAATGAACTATTTTGCATGGTATATCCATGGCATCCATAAAGAGTTTGAAGGTGGTGGCGTTTCCGACGCAGATGGCTTCGTGATTCCTGATTACGCCGTAAGGTGTATAATTATCTTCCGCCCTGCCTGCATTCATGGGATTAAGACTTTCATCACTGAAATGAGTAACTCCGAATACCCAGTCATAGGCAGCTTTTTCTTTCTCGTATTCTGTCATCCCCTCTTCAGTTATCTCGGGAATGACTTCCATAAGAGTATCGTAAAGGAAAGCTTCCTTTTCGTCAAGGCCTTCCCCCGATCCCTTTTTATACGCATTAATGACCTTTGTGTCATCATAGATATCATGGATCTCAGTCTGATTGTCGTTCAGTATCCTGTTCATTTTTCCCAGCATGCTGCTGTTCTGGAAAAACAGGCCTATGATCAGAACAACAGTGAACACCGCTGTAAAGATCATATAGTTTCTTCTGAAGAAACCTTTAATGTCTTTTTTTGTTTTCATATTATAAATACCCCTTTCGTCAGCTGTTGGTAACAGCGTCTCTTATGATCGTTTCCATGGCTCCTGAATCTTCGGCTATCACAAGAGCCACATAGTTCCCCTGGACTATGATCCTGGCACTGTCAAGCTTATATACCTCTTCAGGCTTGTATCCGGAGAAGGTATTCTTCCTGTCGCTGAGCCTGTCAGAGAACTTTTCCTTGGCAAGACTTATATCACCCTGGTCCTTGAGATGGACTATGGATATCTCATCGGCAAGTCCGCCGGACTCTGTGTAGATTATACCTCCGTCATCGATCATATCCCATGTAATTCCGTACAAAAATTCGAAGTTATCCTTGTACTCATCATCCCCCATAGTATACATGGTATCGAATCCATCTTCGGTTCCGTTTTTTACGGTCTCAAGGATATCCTTGCAGGAGGGCCCGGAATTACTGCCTCCTCCGCAGCCCGCCAAAAGGCTTAAGGTCATGACAATGATCACCGTCAGAACTAAAAATTTTCTCATATCTTTACCCCCTTTTTAAATATAATGATCGCCTTCCAATATATTAGACCGAAAAGCGACCACAAAGTTGCACAATTATCAGACAAGCTTTAATCAATCCGACTGTCTTCCGAGAGCAAAGGCTCTCTTGTTCATTTCAAGGAATTTAGGCGGTACGGACTGTTCTATGACTCTCATCCATTCCTCTTCAGGGAATTCGAAATGTTTTGAAAGCCTTCCCATAAGAACCAGATTGACTGCTTTGGAAGATCCGGCTTCTTCAGCCAGCTTAAGGGCATCAAAGGCATCGATGTCCACTCCCTCAGCCTTTATTTTCTCAGACAGGTTCTCAGGATATTCAGCCTTTCCCGCAACTACGGGCATGGGATTTATCTCCTGCAGATTAGTTATGATCTTGCCGCCGGGCTTAAGAAATTCCAGTGCTCTTGCAGCTTCCAGCATTTCAAAGCTTATAACGTAATCCGCTTCACCCTTGTCGATTATGGGGCTGTATACCTTGTCCCCGACTCTCACATAGGTAAGGACGGATCCTCCCCTCTGGCTCATGCCGTGAACTTCAGAGACTTTAACGTCATAGTCATTCTCAAGAAATATTTTGCCGAGGAGCTTGGAAGCAAGGAGTGATCCCTGACCGCCTACTCCGACGATCATAATGTTGATATTCTCTTTCATCTTCAGGCCTCCTGTTCCTTAAGTGCCCCGAACTTGCAGAGTCCGAGACATACTCCGCATCCCACACAAATAGTATGGTCAATATTAACACCCTTGTCCGTCACCATGATTGCCGGGCATCCGATCTTCATGCACATTCTGCACTTGGTGCACTTGTCCTGATCGGGAAGTATGGGCTTCTTGGGCTTGACATATTTAAGAAGCGCGCAGGGACGTCTTGAGATAACAACGGAGGAGCATTCCTTTGCTGTTTCTTCCTTTATAACTCTTTCGGTCTCCTTAAGGTCATAGGGATCTACGACTCTTACGCTTTCTATTCCAACTGCACGGCAAAGAGCTTCCAGGTCAACCTTAAGGGCGGGATCTCCCTTGAGGTTCTTTCCCGTTGTGGGGTTATCCTGATGGCCCGTCATTCCCGTAATGGAATTATCCAGGATGATCACCGTGGAGTTTGAATCGTTATATGCAATGTTTACAAGACCCGTGATTCCGGAGTGCATGAAGGTGGAGTCTCCGATTACGGCTACGGTCTTTGCTTCCTTCTTGTCATCCGTGAATGATGAAGCCTTGTTGAAGCCGTGGATTCCTGAGACAGATGCTCCCATGCAAATGGTGGTGTCTATGGCATTAAGAGGCTCAATGGCTCCTAAAGTATAGCATCCGATATCTCCAATTACGTTAAGCTTAAGCTTGCTTAAAACGTAGAACAGTCCTCTGTGAGGGCAGCCTGCGCACATAACGGGAGGTCTCATGGGAACG
>CAMPCK010000145.1 GCA_946645735.1 uncultured Clostridia bacterium | reverse complement strand
AACGCCGGTAACCACCAGATACAATCTTATCAAGATGCCTTATCTATCATATCGTAAATATATGCTATCACCCCGAGCATCTTATCTGAAACAGAGAATAGACTTTTCTATAAGGTGTCGGTGATTTTTAAAGCTTCCCATTCAAAAAAGGTGCGGTGCCCACATTTTAACAATCTTATGGTGAAAGTCTGCTTATTGCCTGACCTGTTAGCGCCGATTATTTCTTGAGGTTAAGGGTGTGGCTATAGTTCTCCTTTAACACTCACGTCACAAGCCATCTAAGAAAACAGGAGGTCCAAATGAAAAGAAAAATATCGATGCTGCTTGGTATCGCCCTTATGGTATCCGGGTGCTCTGCCACCAATATTCCGGAAGTGACCACAAATACCATCAGTAACACTGAGGAGTCCGAAGCTCCTGAAGCAGAGGAAACAGGCCTTAAGGATAAGGTACTTAAAAACCTTCCGACCAAATGGGATCTTACGGATCTTTATGCTGATAAGGAAGCCTTTGAAGCCGATATGAAGCGGGTTGAAGAACTGCTTCCGGAGATCGAAGCCGAGAGAGGAACCCTTAACAGTGCAGAGGGTATCTTAAATGATATGGAAAATCCCAAGCTTATGGAAATAAACGATATCCTTCATAGAGCAGGTATGTACTCTTCTTTTCTTGACGCCCTTGACGCGACAGACTCCTGGGCAGGAACTGTGCGCGCAAGATACAATGAGGTCTTTCAAAAGCATCTGATGGCCTATGCCTTTTATGACCCTGAGATCATGGAGCTGCCCCTTGAAAAGCGTAAGGAAATCTTTTCGGATAAACGTCTTGAGCCCTATGCATACTCGTTAAAGAGATTTACGGATCCTGAATATGTGGTACTGTCTGAGGATGTCCAGAAGGCTGTAGCACTCCTTAGCCCCGCAGTCAACAGCTATGATACTCATTCTATATTTGATAATGTTGAGCTCCCGAGGCCTTCATTTACCTACCCTGACGGTACTGAGGGAACACTTACAGATGAAGAGTATTCGAGGATCATGGAAAGTCCTCAGTATGATCATGAATTCCGTAAGGAGATATACGGACTCCGTAATGCCATGAGACAGCCCTATGCCCATACCTACGCTTCTCTTTTGGAAGGAGCAATAAGAGGAAACTGGGCCGGAGCCCAGATGCACGGATTTGATTCAACTCTTTCCGCAGCGCTTTATGATTCAGACGTAGACCAGCAGGTTTACGATAAGATAATTGAATTTACACATGATATGCTGCCAAAGGTGTATGAATATTATGAGACTAAGAAGGATCTGCTTTCCCAGGATGAGATCATGCTCTGTGATCTTCAGCAGTCGGTTACGGATTATTCGCCGAAAAAGATTTCCTATGAGGATGCCGCAAATATAGGAAGAAAAGGCATTTCGGTATGGGGGGATGAATACCTTGAAGTTTTTGATAAGATAATCGAAAGTCCTCATATCGACGTATATCCTACAGAAACCAAGAGGTCAGGGGCATTTGAATCACTGGATGGAGATGTGACCACTCCCTACGTCCTCTACAATTTTAACGAGTCTGAGTCCTATATCTCCACCTTGGTTCATGAAATGGGTCATGCTGTTTACAGTGAGTTTTCTGCGGAAAATCAGAACAAATATAACAATACCCCCGGAATATTCACTCAGGAAGTAGCCTCAACCGCCAATGAAATCATGTTCCATAAATATATGATCGACAATGCCAAGTCAAAGGACGAGAAGCTTTACTGGCTTGACAGTGAGATCAACCTGTTCTTAAGTACGATCATGAGACAATGTCTGTATTCTGAATTTGAGGATTATTGTTATAAAACAATCGAAAAGGGCGGTTCCCTTAATGCGGATGACATGGCCGATAAGTGGATGGAGCTTCAGAAGCTTTATTACGGTGACGGAATGACTCTCCTTGAGGATTCGGGCATTGACTGGGCAAGGATCCCTCATTTTTACTATGATTACTATGTATATAAATACGCTACTTCTATCACTTATGCAGCTTCCATATGCGAACAGGTGGAGGAAAAGAACCAGGGAGCGATAGATGCCTATATCAGTTTCTTAAAGGCAGGCAAATCAGCATCTCCGGCAGACCTTTTAAGAATAGCCGGTGTGGATCCTCTGGAGGACGATACATATGAATCGGCAGGTAAACTCATATCTGAGCTTATCGATGAGTATATCGAAACCGCAAAATAAACATTTCATATTCAAGAAGAAAGGAGTTCGATACATGAAAAGAGAATTCAAGGATTTGGCCATTTTTGAGCCGTACGAGTACCTGAACAACGAAATAACGGGAGACTACGATGAGGCTCATGCCGTGAAGTGCGTGAACGGCACTTTCGTCGGAACCGAGGAACACGGGATCGCATCGTGGCTGGGCATCCCCTACGCAAAGCCTCCTGTGGGCGAACGCCGCTTCAAGGCACCGGAGTACGTGGACGCAGATGACCGGATTTTCGAAGCAAAGTACTACGGAAAGGGTGCTTACGGCTCACTCGGCTATGACGATTGCATTCAGAGGCTGGTCTCCGAGGACTGTCTCTACCTGAACATCTGGGTCAACACCGACGACAAGACCGAGAAGAAGCCGGTAATGGTCTGGATCCATGGCGGCGCTTACGTTGTCGGCTCAGGCTCCCAGATCTCCTACACCGGAGCCAACCTCATCCAGGTGCATAGTGACATCATCTTTGTGAACATTAACTACCGCCTGAACATGTACGGCTTCATGGATTTCTCGTCAGTTCCCGGCGGCGAAAACTTCAAGACAGCACCCTGCAACGGCCTGCTGGATCAGGCTATGGCACTCAGGTGGGTGCATGAGAACATCGCAGCTTTCGGCGGTGACCCCGGAAACGTGACCATCTTTGGACAAAGCGCCGGCGGCGGCTCGGTTTCTATCCTGCCGGTCATGAAGGAGGCAAACCAGTATTTCCAGAAGGTCATAGCCCAGAGCGGTTCCACCGGTCTGGCCTTCCCCGTGGACTGTGAGTCTGCGCAGGGCAAGACTAAGGCTCTGCTTAAGTACACCGGCTGCAAGACCATGGACGACATCATGGCTCTGTCCGAAGAGAAGCTTCAGGAGGCATATGTCGAAGCAGTGGGCAAGTTCACATCCTGTCCCTACTATGGAACTGAGGTGCTTCCGGAAGCACCCGTCGAGCTGTACCGTAAGGGCTACGCAAAGCACATATCCATCATGGCAGGCAGCACGGCTGACGAAGCAAGGCTTTTCATGGGCGAGGGGCCGTGCCTGAACATGGAAGAACAAAAGCTCTTCGCCAGCCGCAGCGTAGGTGACGCAGTGCCCTACATTAAGGATGAGGACAAAAAGTATTACGAGGAATTCAAGCGTGTCTGCAGGACCCCGGAGCCGGGACTTATGGAGACAGAGTTCATAAATGAGCTCATGTTCAGGGTTCCCATGCTCCAGCAGCTCGACACACAGAGCCCATTCAACAAGACATTCTGCTACTACTGGTCGTATCCTGGCAGTAATGCGGAAGTGGG
>CAMPCK010000144.1 GCA_946645735.1 uncultured Clostridia bacterium | reverse complement strand
CATGGCGCGCTTAGTAGCCTCCAGAATGTTGATTTCATCAATTACGTTATTGTCGCACATGCCGATTCCCACAGCGAGTGCCCGCTCCATGATCTTGTCATAGAGTTCTTCCCTCTTTTTGAGGCTCAGCTTCTTGGAGTCATCGACACCTGGGACATCGAAGTCCTCGGGAAGCACCACGCAGGCAGTGACCACAGGCCCTGCCAGAGGTCCGCGGCCTACTTCATCCACTCCGCCCACTGTGCCGTAGGCCCTTCTGTACTGAGCATCATAGGCGCTCATTTCATTTAAACGCTGTTTAAGCTTTTCTTCTCTTTCAGCCTTAGTCATGTCACACCTTCTCAAGCGTTATCTTTCCGATGGCAGCCGATCTGAATTCATCCAGGAGAGTCTTGGCTGTGCGTTCATAGTCTATGCGCTTTCCGGGAAGAATGAATCCCCTCTTCTTTGCGATAGCTTCCATATTTGCAAGAGCCGCTTCCTGTTCTCCGTCGATTTCCCGTTCAAAGGTCTCGGAATAATCTCCGTCCTTAAGGATCTCATCCAGCTTATATCTTGAAATCAGCATATCGGGATATTCCTTCATGAGGACCTTTATAAGCTCCAGGGCCAGCTCGCTCATATCCATGATCTCATCCTTGATGGATCCGCAGAAGGCCAGGTTCAGGCCTACCTCGGGATCTTCGAACTTGGGCCAGAGGATACCGGGAGTATCCAGAAGCTGCATGCCGTTCTCAACGCTGAGCCACTGCTTGCCCTTGGTTACACCGGGTCTGTCTCCTGTCTTTGCTGACTTCTTACCCGTCATGCGGTTTATGAGGGATGACTTGCCCACGTTGGGAACTCCGACAATCATCATGCGGAGAGGCTTCTTAAGAGCCTTGTCGCGGTTCTTTTCATCCTGGAGCTTCTCCAGCATTCTGAATAGTTCCTTGACACCGTCACCCCTGTTGGCATTCAGTTTCAGCACCAGGTTTCCCTGGGATCTGAAGTAATCCGCCCAGGCGTTATTTGCCTTGTCATCCGATAAATCGCTCTTGTTTAAAACTATTATTCTCTTTTTTGACTGAATGAGCTCATCTATAATGGGGTTTCTTGAAGACCTGGGAATTCTGGAGTCGATCACTTCGATTACCAGATCCACCATCTTGAGATTCTCCTGTATGAGCTCCCGGGTCTTCTTCATATGACCCGGATACCAGTTTATATTCTTAATATCTCCACTCATCGCTATCCGCCGGTTTAATGTTATATGTATTTCTTCCGATTTTTACATCATAAAGATGTTCTTCGCCATTCACATCAGTCAGGATGAACTGTGCATCCCCCTGCTTCTTGAAGGTAACGTGAAGCATGTATTCTTCAAGCCCTTCTTCGTATCTTATATCCAAATCCCCAAAGCTTGGATCCGTAAATTCCGCTGTACAGCTCTCATCGAATTCAGGATTTCCGTCGCCTGCAGCCATAAGATCCGTCTCATAGTAGTTATGGCCGCCTAAAACGGATAATGCAGTAAATCCTATGAAAATGATCAGGGCAATTATCAGTCCCGCCTTTCTGATCTTAGGATCCCTGAAAATTGCAAAAGGATAAAGGAACAGGGTCACTGCACAGAAGACGGCGCTTAAGAGATGGTGCGGGAAGTATGTGAAACTCTCCGTCAGGAATCCGTTATAGTGATATCCGAGGAAAACCATCATGGCTCCCAGAATCACCAGTCCCCACCATTTCTCCTTCTTGATGTACCAGCCGATGAACCCCATGGGAATCGTTAATAGTGTCCAGATGAACCATCCCTTGTAATATACGAAAAGGCTCCAGTCCGCGGATCCTATAAGGATCTGGGTAAGATATACCAGAGGCTGGCTGATAAGGAAGAACACGAAGCACTTGAGAGCGGATTCCACCGCAGTCTTACTGTTCATTATAATCAGTATCCCGAAAAGAATCCATACTTCAAATGTGATTGAAATATCCGCAAAGGACGTGTCCCTGACAGCCGGGATCATGGCCATTATGCCTGTATACACGCCTGCGATTATTGCCCATATTATGAGTTTCGGCCATGTAATGTTAAGTTCACCGAAACATTTTCTTAAAGTATCAGTCATCTCAATCCCCCCTTTCTTTTATTTATTGATATGCTCCTTAAGTTTGTCAAAGACTGCGCTGTCCTCGGGAAGCTTAGGCATGAAACGTTTCATGTTCTTGAATTTGCTCAGCTGGAAGCCGTTTAACTTACTGAAGAATTCCTCGGTCATCTCATCCCTTCTCATTCTTCTCTCCTCACTTCTCAGCCTGAGCTCCTCAGTGATTTCCTCACCCTTGGCCCTGATCTCATCCGCAATTTCCTCGCGTCTCTGCCTCATATCTTCACGCTCTTCTGCGATGGCTGTCTGAATGGCTTCAGGCGCCTCGGAAAGTTTCACATAGGTCTCCTGAGCACGGGCATTGAAATCAGCCTTGTATTCCTCCATCCTCTTGAGAAGCGCATTTAAGCTTGCCTCCGTCAGGGCGAAGTCAGCACCGAATATAAGGGCTAACACCATGCCAAGTCCTTCATAGACAAGGCCCGGAATCATCATGTGAAGTTCGTTCATCCAGGGAATCAGAACCTTTACGCAGAAGACTCCTGCCACGCCGAAGCCGATGCTGGCGGGTACACATATTCTGCCGTTTATATTAAGAGGCATATATGAATAGTCCCACCATCTTGCATGGAATCTTTTCTCCAGGACCCAGGATGTGGCGTATTCCACAATGGCTGATCCGATATATGAGATGGCAAATATCATGAGAAATGACATCTGCTGCATGTCTCCCGGAAGAATATGCTCAAAGAGTATTTCCGCTCCCACTACACAGGAACCGTATATGGGGCAATAGGGTCCGAAGAGGAATCCCCTGTCCATCCAGTGATGCTCACGGACGGTGCAGTAAATGGACTCCCAGACCCAGCCCAGGAAACTGTAAAAAATAAATTCAACGAAATACTGTGATATAACCAATTAATTCTCCTTTGGCACATACCAGTAGGAATGCATGCCGCTCAAATAAGTAAGTCCGTTCCCGGGAACCTGAGTTGCACAGTGATATACATTTGTGAAGTCCCCTACGCCGGATGCAATGGCCAGGGCTCCCCAGAAGCCGAGAACCGTAAGATTCGGCCAGATAAGAAACAGAATGAAGGGAATGAAGCCGAAACAGATGTTGGGGAACATGCTCATCAATATGAACCTTTCCTTTGTCATATCCTCTGTTCCTACCACGAAAAGCATTCCCTGCTTAAGATTGTGATAATAGTAAACGTCTTCCCTGAACCAGATGGCGTGCAGCACCTCATGAGGGATAAGAGTCACAAGGTAAAGGATAAATCCGGGAAGAGCGAAGCTCATGTTTACAGAGTATCCCATCCTTATATACATGAAGATCCTTACGTAAAAAATTCCCAGCATAACAACAGCTATGGCAAGGCTTAAGATGGTCATCTGCCTTGAGAATTTCTTCATGTCCTCAGCTTCCTTAAACTGAACATATCTTTCGGGATGCTCTCTCTTAGGCAGCGAGTTCTCA
>CAMPCK010000143.1 GCA_946645735.1 uncultured Clostridia bacterium | reverse complement strand
CGTATATGACTACATCCCTGAAGCAGCAATGAACACCGAGTTCGCAGGCTGGTATGACGCAGCCGGAAACAGACTCGACGAATCCAAGGTATACGATGCACCGGCTATCACTGGTCTCGGCGAAAAGGCAGATCCCGCAGTATACACAGTATATGCAAGATTCACCACAACTCATACAGTATCCAAGGTCTGGGACGACCAGAACAGAGAAGACAGCTTAAGATCCGATGAGATCGGAACAGTACTTACAGCTAACAGTTCAGAAACAGAACTTACAGCAACCTTAAACGAAGAAAACGGCTGGTCCTACACCTTCACAGGACTCGATGCATATGATAAGGACAACAACCTCATCTCCTATGCAGCAGATGAGACCACCATCCTCGAAGGATACACCAAAGTGATCGATTCCGTATCAGACGCAGTGAACACAGTAATCACAAACATCTTCATGCCGGAGATCACCTTAACAGCAGGATCAGGATCCTGGACCTTCGACGGAGAAGAGCATCATAACTCAAGCGTAGAGATCACAGAAGGATACCTCTACGAAGGAGACGAGCTCGTTGCAGCAGCATCCGGAACAGTAGTAAACGTTGAAGATACTGCAGAAGGAAACAACGTAGTATCCGAATACAGGATCATGAGAGGCGAAGCAGACGTAACAGGAATGTACAGAATAAACCTGGAAGCTGGAACTCTTGAGATCACACCCGCACCCGTTATCGTACCTGAGACCATCGACCATCATGAAGAACCCGCTGAAGAGCCTGCAGCTCCCGCAGAAGAAGAATCCGACGATGACGATGAGATCATTCCCGCAGTAAACATCAAGCCCGCAGCACCTCAGACAGCAAACACAGTAAGTGAAGCAGCAAGCATGACAGATACAGCTACAGGAACCATCTCCGAGGCTGAGATCCCTGAAAACGCAGCTCCTCTTGCAGCACCTGAAGCAGAGATCGCAGAAGAAGCAGCACCTCTTGCAGCATCCGGAGCATGGGCACTCATCAACCTCTTCGAAATGATCTTAAGCGCCATTATCTCCCTGGCACTGCTTCTCACCTACTTCACAAGAAGAGATGAGAGAAACTACGAAGCAATGCCTCAGGCAGCAGAAGGCGGAGACGAAGAATCCGGAGAGTGGAACCGCAAAGGACTCTTAAGAATCCTCTCCATCATCCCTGCAGTACTTTCCATCATCCTCTTCGTGATCACAGAAGACATGACACAGCCCATGTACCTCACAGACAAGTGGACACTGGTAATGACAGTACTCCTTCTGATCACAGCAGTTATGGCAATCCTTTCCAAGAAGACCGAAAAGGAAGCGGAAGAAGAAGCTCAGGCTTAAGAAACAGACAAACAAATATCTTAAACAAGAAATAACTAAATGATAACTTATATATCTTTCCCTCCGCGGGGCGCTTAAAAGGCGCCCCGCTTTTGCTGTAGGAGAATAATTGCCTTGTAATAAAAGGCTGGATATTTTAAAATAGTCTCATAAGAAAAAAACAGGAGGGACCTATGAAAATCGGAGATACATATGAAATTAAAAGAATGGTAACTGATGAGATCACAGCAGCTGCAGGTGGATCCGGAGCCCTCAGAGTATTCGGGACACCGTTTCTTGTTGCCATGATGGAGCACGCAGGACTTGAGTATATAGCTCAGGAGCTTCCCGAAGGTAAAAGCTCTGTAGGAATCCTTGTAAACGCTGAACATACCGCACCGACTCCCGTGGGTATGGAAGTTACTGTTCGCGTGACCGTGACCAATATCACACCTAACGGCAAAGTCATAGACTTTGATATGGAAGCTTTTGATGAAGTTGGCCCCATTGGAACCGGCAAACACCAGAGAGCCATCATCGATGCTGAGCGCTTCATGACCAAATGCTACGGAAAACTTGAGAGCAAATAATATAAGAGGAAAAAATGATCGACAGTACTCTTTGCTATATCGAAAAAGACAATAAATATCTGATGCTCTTAAGAAATAAGAAGAAAGTTGACTGCAACAAGGGAAAGTGGATCGGAGTAGGAGGCAAGCGCGAGCCTCTGGAAACTGTCCCTGAATGCCTTGTGCGGGAGGTCCGCGAAGAGACGGGGCTCATGCTTAAGAGCTGGACTCCGCGGGCGATAATCCATTTCAATTCCGATGAATGGGAAAGTGAAAGAATGTTCCTCTTTACGGCATCAGACTTTGAGATTCTGCCCGAAGGGACCGACGGCAGTAAATGGGGTTCTGATGTTGTCAAATCCCTGGAGACAGGCGAGATCCTTCCGGGTTCAGAAGGAGACCTTAAGTGGATTCCTAAAAGTGAGATCATGGATCTGAATCTCTGGGAAGGGGACAGGATATTCATGAAGATGCTCAGTGAAGATGCACCCTTTTTCTTCATGAGGCTGGAGTATCACGGAGACGATCTCGCGGAGTGCCATGTGGGCGGCGAGACCTTCACAGAACGTGTCTATGAAGAGACAGCCAGGATACCCCGCGGTCAGGTTTCCACCTATGGGGAGATCGCTGTCATGAGCGGCCATCCGGGAGCAGCCCGTGCTGTAGGAAATGCCCTTCATGACAATCCCTATGAAGGCGTGATTCCCTGCCACCGGGTTGTGAATGCCTCGGGCTGTCCTGCTCAGAACTTCGGCTTCGGAGGACCTGATGAGCAGCTGAGAATGCTTCGTGAAGAGGGAGTTCAGATAGTTAAAGGCAGAGTCATCCTGCCACGATAAAATGAAAGAATGCTGAAACATCCACGTAATGTGGATGTTTTTGTATAAAAAGAAGATTTTTACCATTTAAATTGTCAAAATAATATCTTGCCAATATTTTATATTATTGGTACAATTTTAATATCAAAAGTTATCATTTGTTCATTTTTATCAGGAGGCTATTATGGAGAAAAAAGCACCAAGACTTCCTAAGATATGGGAAGCGCTGATCCCCATTGTTTTCATGATGGTAGTTATCATCATAGCCACCATCAAATGGGGAATCGAGCCTCACATTCCTCTGGTTCTGGCATCTGTTGTAGCGGCTATTGTAGCTTGGCGCTGCGGCTATACATGGGATGACATCGCCTTCGGAATGCTGGATTCAATTAAAAGAACCGTTGAGGCTTTCCTTATTATTCTTTGCGTAGGTATGCTGATCGGCGCCTGGGTATGGTCAGGAACCATGCCGGCCATGGTATACTACGGACTTGACCTCATCGCACCCAGAGTATTCCTGGTTGTAGGATGTATCCTTTGCGGAATCGTAGGTCTGGCAACGGGATCATCCTGGACGGCATCCGGTACTGTAGGCGTTGCTCTCATGGGTATCGCTGCAGGCCTTGGCATCCCTGCTCCCATCGCTGCAGGCATGATCATCTCCGGAGCCTACATGGGTGACAAGTGGTCACCTCTCAGCGACTCTACAAACGTTGCTGCAGCAGCTGCTGAGACACCGCTGTACGATCACGTAAGAGCCATGATGACCACAACTCTTCCGAGCCTTTGCATCGCACTGGTTATCTACGGCGTCCTGGGCTTCGTACTCATCGATGCCAATGGATATGATCCGACAC
>CAMPCK010000142.1 GCA_946645735.1 uncultured Clostridia bacterium | reverse complement strand
GTCTTCGGTTTCGGTGATGTTCTCAACCTTTACGAACCATGCGTCATAAGGAGCGTCGTTGATGGTTTCGGGTGCATCCAGGAGTTCCTCGTTGATCTCAGCAACAGTTCCTGTAACGGGGGAGTAGATGTCGGATACTGCCTTAACGGACTCTACATCAGCAAAGGTCTCACCCATAACTACTTCATCGCCAGCTTCGGGAAGGTTAACGAATACCAGTCCGCCGAGCTCGTTCTGTGCAAAATCTGAAATACCGATGGTTGCGGTTGTGTCATCGATCATGTTTACCCATTCATGTGTTTTTGAAAATAATAAAGCCATTGTAATTACCTCCTGAAATATACTTAGGTTTTAGTTTTCTCTTTTATAGAATACGGAGCTTACCATTACGGCGGGAACTCTGCGTCCTCTTACGTCTACTTCAACTTCTGTGCCGAGCACTCTTTCGTCAGCTTCAACGAGAGCGCAGGCAACAGCCTTCTTGATATAGGGGCACATGGTGCCTGATGTGGTGACACCGATCTTCTTGTCGCCCTTATAGACATCCATGTGTTCTCTGATGATGCCTCTTCCGGTAACTTCAAGGCCTACCTTCTTTCTTGCAGGAGGAGTCTTTCTCTCGAGAGCTTCCTTTCCTACGAAATCAGCCTTATCCATCTTGACGAACATGGAGAGCAGTGCTTCCTTAGGTGTGATGGTGTCATCCATCTCATGTCCGTAAAGGGGCATGCCTGCTTCCAGTCTCAGGGTGTCTCTTGCGCCGAGTCCGCAGGGGATGAGTCCGTAGTCCTTGCCGGCTTCCATGAGAGCTTCCCAGATGACAGGAGCTTCGTCCTTGGGCATGTAGATCTCAACGCCTTCCTCACCGGTGTATCCTGTGGTGGAGATCATTACGTGAGTCTCGCACATGGGAACGTCATACTTGGCTGCATAATATTCTTCGGGGATTCCTTCAGGATCTACCAGTTTCTTAAGGATCTCGAAGGCTTTGGGTCCCTGAAGGGCGATCTGACCTACTGTATCCGATATATCTTCAAGAACTGCATCTCCGAAAGCATGAGCCTTCATCCAGCTGAAGTCCTTGTCCTTGTTTGCTGCATTGACAACCATAAGGAATTCATCGTCATCCTTCTTGTAGACGATGAGGTCGTCCACAACGCCGCCTTCTTCATTGCACATGGGGGAATATCTTGCCTGTCCGTCAGCCATGCCTGAAAAATCATTGGTGAGAAGATAGTTCAGATTGGCAAGAGCATCAGGACCTTCGATGGTGATCTCTCCCATGTGGGAAACATCGAACATACCGCAGGCAGTTCTTACAGCCATGTGTTCATTGATGACGCCGGCCTTGTACTGAACGGGCATTTCCCATCCTGCAAAGGGCACCATCTTGCCGCCGTATTTGAGATGTGTCTCATACAGCGTAGTTCTTTTTAAATTTTCTTCTGACATATTCTGCCACCTCCGTTTCGTTTAGCAGATCATTGGTGTTTTGTATGCAAAAAATCAAAAGGGCACACAAAACCGGTTTGTGTGCCCTGTCCTTTTACCTGAAAGATTTACTTCGTCGGTGCGTTTCCGCTCTCCAGGGTTCTGTCAGAAACCAGTCCTTTTGCCTGAGAGTTTTCCTTCCCCTTCGGCGCTGCAATATTGATGCAGTCTCTCCTAATTTCGTCATACAGTACATTTTTTAACTGATGAAAGTATACCACACTAAAGCGTAAAATTCAACATGAATAAGTTATTAAAAGAGTGAAAAGACACCGATTTCAACGAATGCATTTAAAACCTTCATAAATCCTACAAAAAACCCTGTTATATTATAATTGTTAAAGGTATGAGAAGGCCTTTGACGCAATTCAAAAAAGAATACTCCTTTCCTTTCTTTTCCTAATGAATAAATGAACAGCAAGCTAATAACTTCAAAGCCCGGTGTGAACCGGGCTTTTGCTTTTGTCTTATTGCCGTAACCCCTGCGTCATGGTATAATATATCAACAGAAATTATACATTTCAGGAGGATAAGATTATGAGAAAATATTTTGCAGTATTACTGTGTATCATAATGATTTTTTCATTCGCAGCCTGCGGAGGGGAGACCGGGGATAACGGAGGATCTGAAGAGCCCGTATCCTATGCAGGAACCTATGTAGAAACCGTTGCCGGAAGAGGTGTTATCACCATTGAGGAGTTCGACGGCAAGTATGACGTGGTCATCGAATGGCCCAACAGCGCCAGCGAAGTTATATACTGGAACTTCTCGGGAGACTTCGATGAAAACGGCGTGCTCGAGTATAACGACTGCCAGAAACTCCTTACCACCTACAAAGAAGACGGAAGCAATGATACCTTAAGCGATTATGCTGACGGAACAGGCCGTCTCAGGATGACCGATGAGGGACTTCTCTGGGAGGACGATCAGGAAAACGTCGCTGAAGGCAGTGTATTTGCTCTGCAATGATTTAAGACGGACAACATAAACCATTTATGCAATAAAAAAGACTGCTCATACGAGCAGTCTTAATTTTTTATCAGTCGCTCATTACGGCGCCCTTGGAGGCGGAAGTTACGAGCTTGGCATATCTTGCAAGCCAGCCTGATTTTACCTTGGGCTCGGGCTTGATATAAGCGGCCTTACGTGCAGCCAGTTCTTCGTCTGATACGAGAACGTTCAGCTTGCCTGAAGGGATATCGATGGAGATGGTATCTCCTTCTTTGATGAGGCCGATAGGACCATCAGATGCAGCTTCGGGGCTTACGTGTCCGATGGAGGCTCCGCGGCTTGCACCGGAGAAACGTCCGTCTGTAATGAGGGCTACAGTCTTATCCAGCTTCATGCCTGCAAGGGCTGAAGTAGGATTGAGCATCTCACGCATTCCGGGACCGCCCTTAGGACCTTCGTAACGGATGACTACTACGTCTCCGTCTACGATCTCTCCATTGTAAATGGCCTGAATTGCATCATCCTCAGAATCGAAGACTCTGGCAGGACCTTCATGCTTAAGCATCTCAGGAGCTACTGCGGAACGCTTTACTACTGCGCCTTCAGGAGCGATATTTCCCCAGAGAACTGCGATTCCGCCTGTCTCCGAATAAGGATCATCGATAGGTCTGATCTCAGGTCCCTTGATGGTTCTTCCCTTGATATTCTCAGCAACTGTCTTGCCTGTAACTGTGAGGGCGGAAGTATCGATGAGATCTTTCTTTGCCAGTTCTGCGAGAACTGCCTGGATGCCGCCTGCACGGTTCAAGTCATGCATGTGAGTGTCTCCTGCAGGTGCCAGGTGGCAAAGGTTGGGAGTGCGCTCGCTTACTTCACTGAAAACATCCATTGAAAGGGGAACTCCTGCTTCCTTGGCGATGGCCAGAAGATGGAGAACCGTATTGGATGAGCATCCGAGAGCCATATCGCAGGCAAGAGCGTTTATTACCGATACAGGATTTATGATCTGGCGGGCTGTGATTCCCTTTTCAACCATGTCCATGATGGCCATGCCTGCATGCTTGGCAAGCTGTATACGGCCTGAAGCAACAGCAGGAATAGTGCCGTTTCCGGGAAGGGCGATACCGATGGCTTCGCAAAGGCAGTTCATGGAGTTGG
>CAMPCK010000141.1 GCA_946645735.1 uncultured Clostridia bacterium | reverse complement strand
GAGAAGTGCCGTCAGTCCGTTTTCAATTATCTTGAACAGTGGACTGAGATGTCAGACCGCATGGCCTATATGGCTGACATGGATAATCCATATATCACCCTCGACAACAACTATATCGAGACCGGCTGGTGGATCATGAAGCAGGCCTTCAACAAGGATCTGGTTTATGAAGGATACAAGATCCTGCCTTACTGCCCCAGATGCGGAACAGGTCTTGCTTCCCACGAAGTAGCTCAGGGCTACAAGATGGTAAAGGTAAACACCTTAACATGCAAGTTCAAGAAGGTCGGAACAGAGAACGAATACTTCCTTGCATGGACCACCACACCCTGGACTCTCATTTCCAATACCGTACTTACAGTAGGACCCGACATCGACTATGTTAAGGTTCTCATGAAGTCCGGCGACAACGAGGGCAACATCTTCTACCTTGCAAAGAACCTTGCAGCCAAGGTTCTCGGAAAGGAAGAGTATGAGGTACTTGAGGAACTCAAAGGAAAGGACATGGAGTACTGGCAGTATGAACAGCTCATGCCTTTCGTAGAGTGTCCTGCAAACAAGAAAGCATTTTTCGTAACCTGCATGGATTATGTTTCCATCGAGGATGGTACCGGTATCGTTCATACCGCACCTGCATTTGGTGAAGACGACTATCAGTGCGGAGTTAAATATGATCTTCCCGTATTCCAGCCCGTTGATGAGAAGGGTGAGTTCACAACAACTCCCTGGAAGGGCCACTTCGTAATGGAAGAGGGCCTCGACATCGAGATCATCAAGTGGCTTGGCGACAAGATCTATAAGAAAGAGAAGCTGGAGCACAACTATCCTCACTGCTGGAGATGCGATACACCTCTCGTATACTATGCAAAGAAATCCTGGTACATCGGAATGACCAAGATGAAGGATCTCCTTGTAGAGAACAACGCTACAGTTAACTGGTATCCTCCTTACGTAGGCGAGAAGCGTTTCGGAAACTGGCTTGAAGAGGTTAAGGACTGGGCTATCTCAAGATCCAGATACTGGGGAACACCGCTTCCCATCTGGCAGTGCGAATGCGGACACCTGGACTGCATGGGATCCCGCGCAGAACTGGTTGAAAGAGCAAACGAGAAGATAGACGAGACCATCGAACTCCACAGACCTTATGTTGATGAAGTTACTCTCACATGTCCTGAGTGCGGCGGCGTAATGCACCGCGTTCCCGACGTTATGGACTGCTGGTTCGACTCAGGTTCAATGCCTTTTGCTCAGTGGCATTATCCGTTTGAACACAAGGATGACTTCGACAAGCTTTTCCCTGCAGATTTCATCTGCGAGGGTATCGACCAGACCAGAGGATGGTTCTACTCCCTTATGGCAGTATCCACCATCGTAAAGGGCGTTGCACCCTATAAGAACGTACTCGTAAACGACCTTATCCTGGATAAGGAAGGAAAGAAGATGTCCAAGCATAAGGGAAACACCGTTTCTCCTTTCGAGATGCTTGACAAGTATGGCGCAGATGCCACTCGCTGGTATCTCTTAAGCGTATCTCCCGCATGGACTCCCACCAAGTTTGACGAGGACGGCCTTATCGACGTAGTTTCAAAGTTCTTCGGAACCCTCAAGAACATCTATAACTTCTTCGTTCTCTATGCAAACATGGACAATATCGATCCCAGAGAGTTCGATGTTCCCTATGCTGAGAGACCGGAACTTGACAGATGGATCCTTTCCAAGTATAACCAGCTGATCAAGGATGTTACTGAATACATGGACGAATACGATCACATGAAGACCGTAAGAGCCATCACAAACTTCGTTGCTGAAGATCTTTCCAACTGGTACATCAGAAGAGCCAGAAGAAGATTCTTTGCAGAAGAACTCACAGATGACAAGAAGGCAGCCTATGCTACAACCTATGAGATCTTAGTTGGAACTGCCAAGATGATCGCGCCCGTTGCTCCTTTCATTTCCGATGAGATCTACACCAACCTCACAGGTGAGGAGACTGTACACGTAGCATTCTTCCCCAAGGCAGATGAGACTCTTATCGACAAGAACGTTGAGGAAAGAATGGACCTGGTAAGAACTCTCGTATCCCTCGGAAGAGGAATCAGAGAGAAGGAAAGAATCAAGGTTCGTCAGCCTCTTAACAGCGTTATGGTAGACGGCAAGTATGAGGAGATCATCTCCGACCTTACACCGCTCATCACTGAAGAGCTCAACGTCAAGAAGGTAGTATTCGAGAACGACCTTGACCAGTACATGAACTTCCAGCTGAAGCCCAACTTCAGAGCTGCAGGTCCTGCACTCGGAAAGAACGTGAAGGCCTTCGGAGCATATATCGCTTCCGTTGATCCCAAGGCATTCGTTGCTGAGATCGAGGAGAAGGAATCAGTAGTTGTAGAGCTCAACATGGAAGACTACAGCATCACCAAGGATCTCCTTGACATCAGAATCGAAGCCAAGGAAGGTTTCGCCGTAGCCATGGAGAACAACGTATTCGCAATCCTTGACACGACTCTTGATCAGGAACTTATCGATGAAGGTCTTGCAAGAGAGCTCATCTCCAAGGTACAGCAGATGAGAAAGGCTGAAGACTTCGAGATGATGGACAACATCAACATCTACGTGAACTGCGATGAGGACGTTAAGGCCGCTGCAACTAAGCACATGGACTACATCAAGTCTGAGACCCTTGCACAGAATCTTGAATTCTGCGATGCAGAGTTTGATCAGTATGACCTTAACGGACACAAGACCGGAATCAAGGTTTACAGAATTTAATGTTTGAAAGATTTTAAGTGTGGTATTACTAAGATAACATTGTTTTAACAGGAGGATATCATGGCAGAGATCACATTGACATCAGCTAATTTTGAAACAGAAGTATTAAAATCAGATAAGCCCGTTCTCGTGGATTTCTGGGCAACATGGTGCGGCCCCTGCAAGATGGTAGGCCCCATCGTTTCCGAGATCGCAGAAGAGAAGGCAGATACTCTCAAAGTCGGAAAGTTAAACGTTGACGACGAAATGGAGATTGCAAGACAGTATGGCATCATGGCTATTCCTACGCTGATCCTCTTCAAGGACGGCAAAGAGGCAGCCAAGGTTACAGGCTTCCTTCCCAAGGAACAGCTTCTCAGCCAGCTTGGACTGTAATACTTACTGATAATTCAAAAGTAAACTGGACTGCGTGCGCGAAGATTTGCGTGCGCAGTTTATATTTGAGAAAAAGATATTTTGTGATATAATATAAAAAATTAATTAAAAAAGGAGGGATCATTATGGCAAAATTACTATATATGGGAAGAAACAGCTTCAGAATCATCGGTGCCAAGGGCACTGTGGTCTATGTGGATCCGTATGCCGGAGATGACTATGATATCCCTGCAGACCTCATTCTTGTTACCCATCAGCACGGCGACCATAATGCCATTGATAAGGTTGCCCGGAAGCCCGAGTGCCTTGTAATACAAAATTTCGAATCCCTGGAAGGCGGAGTCCATCACAATTTCGACTATAAGGGAATCTATGTACAGGCTGTTGAAGCCAACAACAAAAATCATCCGAAGACAGACTGTGTAGGCTTCATCGTGACCATCGAGGGAGTTGACATATATTTTGCAGGAGATACGGATGAGACAGAGGAGATGAAGACTTT
>CAMPCK010000140.1 GCA_946645735.1 uncultured Clostridia bacterium | reverse complement strand
CATCTGTAACGCCCATCACCATCGATATGACTAAATGGTAAAGGACGAAATTTAAGTAACTGATCAGAATAATTTGTCCCGGGAGGTTTCAGCATGATTATCAGACTTTAAAGAGTCCTTTTTTGATATGTCGGCAGTTGATTTTTTGCTGTATCAAAGGTTGTGGACTTTAGGGGCTGAGTAGGGTAAAATATGTATAGATATGGACTGGCCAGGAGGTACACTTATGACTATTTGCTATTTCACAGGAACCGGAAACTGCCTCTATGTGGCAAGAAGGATAGGAGGATATCTTTATCCCATTCCGCAGCTCATGACACAGGACGAGATAATCATAAAGGACGACGCTGTCGGCATCGTCTGCCCCTGCTATGCGGGTGAGATGCCCATGATGGTCAGGGATTTTCTCATTAAGGCTGATATTGAGACAGAATATCTTTTCTTCGTATATACCTACGGCATGAACTACGGCGCAGCCTTCGCCAATGCGAAGCTTGCCTGCGAGGAGGGCGGCCTTAAGCTCTCTTATGTTAATGCCATCAAGATGGTGGATAATTACCTTCCGGGCTTTGAGATGCAGAACCAGCTGGATACTCTTCCCAAGAAGGACGTTGAGGGTCAGATAGCAAGGCTTATCGATGATATCGAAGCCCGAAAGAATACTGAAGTAAGTATCACATCGGGAACCAAAGCCAAGATCAAACTCCAGAAAAAATTCATGGGGGACCGCATCTTAAGACGTGACGCCGCCAGGGAGTATATTGTAACTGATGACTGCATTCTTTGCGGTACCTGCCAGAAGGTGTGCCCGTCAAACAACGTGAACGTTACGGACAAGGTGCGCTTCGGCCTGAACTGCGAGGTGTGCTATGCCTGCATCCATAACTGCCCGAAGACTGCCATTCACTTAAAGAATGAAAAAAGCGCCGTGCGCTACAGAAATGAACATGTGGCTCTTAAGGATCTCTTCAAGAGAACTGATAATGAGCGTTGAAAGACCGCCTGAGGGCGGTTTTTTTGACAGATTTATCTGGTGGACATAAGCGGCTTATTGGGGTAAAATATATTACACAAACAACTGGGGGTACTTGATTAAGAGAGGTGATATTAGTGAAGAACAAAAGAAGATTTTTATCTATAATTGCGATGCTTCTTGTAATGGTCATGGCCTTTGGCTTATTTGCGGCCTGCGGAAGCAATGAGGCAGAAGATACTCAGGACGAAGGTACTGCTACTGAAGAACCGGCTGAGGCTGAAGAGGGGGAGACTGCGGAGCCTGCAGAGACTCCGGCTGAGACGCCTGAAGAGGCGCCGGCGGCAGCATCGAAAGAGCCTGTCACAGTCCTCGACAATATCGATGAAGAGGACATGTTTGATCTGCCACTTCAGATAGAATCCATTACGCTCTATAGCGACGGATCCGTGGGGATTGTACCCACTGGGGATCTTCTTGCTAATGCTGAGGCATCCGGAGGGCTTACAGATGGGGCAATCTATCCCTTCAAGGACAGCGGAAAAGCAAAGGAAATCTATGTGTTCTGGGTAGGAAACGCAGGGTACAGGACTGTGGTCTGCCTCATGGAGGACGGAACAGTATCAGCCCTTCAGCCGGCAGAACTGGTGGAGAACCACAAAGCCGTGGCCATTGACAAGCTTGAGGGCAGAAATGATTTTGCAGCGGTTCTCCAGGATCAGGACGAGTCCGCCATGGGAGTTCTCGGCGTGACTGTTGACGGTGACGAGATACTCCTCGACGGAAGCATGTGGTGATCCCGGCCCAAAGACTTAATGTGAGATGAAGGAACAGCTTAGGCTGTTCCTTTTTTGTGTTGGCGCATGATGTTGTAAGTTCACCTCTTTAACGGCTCGGGGGTTTGTGGTATAATGCCGACAGAAATATTTATTTATGGAGGGTATTATGGCTAAACTTGAGACAACTTTAAATGGCCGTTCTTTTGATGACTGGCTCGTGAGATTTGAGAGTGGGATTCTGAACGGGAGCATGTCTGCATCCCTGGAGGACAAGAGCGATTTCATGTCGCCCGAAAGCAAGGTCCGCGTGAGCGTCAGGGTCTTCGAGAGATACAGCGCTGTTGGCGGGAACAGACTGAGTCTGAACCTCACCATGTTCCAGGACGAGGCCGGCGTGATCAGGCTTTCGGCCATAGCGTCAGGCGGGTCTAATGCATTGTTTTTTAAGATCAACACCTGGGGCGAGGAGGCTTTTCTCGACAGGCTGAAGGAACTGCTATAAGACAGGGATAATTACGCAAAAAATATTCTGAATAGGAGAAACATGAAAGTTATGACACAGGAGGAACGCCTTGATTATCTGGTTGAAGCCTTCAAGGCGGATTCTGTTAAATACAGATTAATAGATACACCGAAGGATACCGAAGGGAAGCGCAGGCTGTTGAGATCGCTTATGAACATAAGGATGCCCAAACCTCTTCCGGATGAAGTGAAAGAGGTGCAGGACGCGTACCTTAAGGAGCGCATCAGGGAGAATGGTATAGTCGGGTTGGATGATATCCCTGTGATCCGGGACGGTCTTTCCATCTGGCAGGGTGATATCACGAGACTTGCGGCAGACGCCATCGTAAACGCGGCAAACTCCCAGATGCTCGGATGTTTCGTTCCTATGCATACCTGTATAGATAACTGCATTCATACTTTTTCGGGGGTGCAGCTAAGAGAAGAGTGTGAAAGGCAGATGACGGACGCAAACAGGCGAGCAGTATATGCCTGCCTGAACTACGGCGAAGCCTTCTGCCCCTTCGAGATCAGAGGAAGAAGTCTCTGCATCAACGGAGATATCGGGGAAGTGCTGGAAAGATTGAAATGATCAGGGAGAAAAGATGGCTGCGGCAGTGGCTGTCATCAAGGTGACAGCTGACGAATTCACCGCAAAAGCCAGAAAGAAGTGATTATGACTGACAGGATCAGGGTCCTGGGCGACCCTTTATCAAAAAACACTTTTATTCAGATGGTGGATGACCACGATCTGGAATATATGGATAATTTAGTGACCGAGCTTGAAAAGATGGCAGGAACTGACTGGTGCCTGGTGACGGTTAAGGTAGGAAACTGGAATCAGGATCTCACTCCCTGGGAGGCAGCACCGGTCTTCGGAAATGAAGGCTTCGGTTCCGGCGCGTCTGAGACGCTGAGGATGATACTTGAAGAGGTGATACCATGGTTTGAAAAGGAGCATCCTCAGGAAGGCCGCAGATACTATATGGCAGGCTACTCCCTGGCAGGGCTTTTTGCCCTCTGGGCGGGCTATTCGTCGGAGGCCTTCTCGGGCGTAGTGGCTGCATCGCCCTCCGTATGGTACCCGGGCTGGCCTGACTTCATGAATAGCCATGAGTTCATGGCTCATCGCGCCTACCTAAGCCTTGGGGACAAAGAATCCCGCACCAGAAACCAGGTAATGTCCAAGGTCGGTGAGAATATACAGAGTCAGCACGATGTTTTTTGCAGTAAGGGCATTGACTGCATACTGGAATGGAACCAGGGCAATCACTTTAAGGAGCCGGACAAGCGCACGGCCCGCGGAATGGCCTGGATCCTCGGAAGATAACCGGGAGTATGGGGTGATATAGTCAACTACCCACCGCTTAGGTCAAGACCTTGAAGCGGGGGCTTGTGACTGACCC
>CAMPCK010000139.1 GCA_946645735.1 uncultured Clostridia bacterium | reverse complement strand
CGCAGAGGAAAAGCATTCTGATCATGCCTGCGTCGATTACCGCAGGATTGTTGGTGTAGATGCTAAGGAGCGGTCTTCCGAAGCTGTAGGTAAGGATACCGAGGCCTAATCCCGCTACACAAACGAGGGTGATGGCTGTCCTGAATACCAGGGGAACCCTCTCAACCTTACCTGCACCTATATTCTGCGAAGTGAAGGATACGGTCGACTGAGTGAAGGCATCCATGGCAACAAAAGTGAATCCCTCAAGGCTGGCAGATGCCGATGAACCCGCCATGTAGATCTTTCCGAAGGAGTTGATGGAGGACTGGATAGCCATGTTGGAAATCGAGAAAAGCATGCCCTGGATACCGGCAGGAACGCCGATGATCAGGATGGGCTTCATCTTGGATTTGTGCAGTCTGAGCTTCTTAAGTTCCAGTCTGAAGGCTCCCTTGTCCTTCATGAGAGTGGAGATAATGAGGCTCATGCTTACGATCTGGGAAAGGACCGTAGCAAGGGCGACTCCCACTACTGCCAGATGGAAAACGATAACGAAGACCAGATTCAGGCATACGTTAAGTATGCCAGCAGCCAGAAGATAATAAAGAGGCCTTTTGGTGTCACCTCTTGCCCTGAAGATGCCGGAACCGAAGTTATAGAGGGCCATGACGGGGATCCCTATGAAGAGTATGTTCATATACTGTGCTGAAAGCGGCAGGATCTCATCAGGAGTGCCTGTTACATGAAGCAACCACCTGCATGAAAGAAGTCCCACTATGGCCATGAGGATGCCGCCGATTATGGCCAGCAGTATGGCCGTATGCACAGAATCCGAAATGTCCTTTTCACGTCCCGCTCCGTAGGCTTTGGCAACAGTTACGTTGACGCCCGTTGAAAGCCCGATGAGAAGGGTCACGATAAGGTTCACAGGAGAGCTGGATGCACCTACGGCAGCAAGTGCCTCATCCCCTGCGAATCTTCCCACGACAATGATGTCCGCAGCATTAAAAAGAAGCTGGAGCAGTCCCGAGAACATTACAGGTATTGCAAACTTCAGCATCTTCTTAAGAATCGGACCATTGGTCATATCGATCTCATATTTACTTGATCTGTCCTTAACTTCGATTTCCTTTGACATAAAGCACTTTGATCACGGGCGCCGCGGATTATTTGCATGCGCCCCCCTGCCCCTATCTGGGCAGAACGATCTGTCTCTTCTCCTTATCCTTTGCTCTTCTGTAAAGAGTGAACTTGCGGCCGATGGCCTGTACAAACTCGCAGCTGAGTTCAGTGAGAAGGCTGTTGGCCGTCTCCTTGGGGTCGAGCTCGGACCCCTCCTGGATCTTTACCTTGAGGAGCTCGTGGGCTTCAAGATAGTTGTCCATTTCCTTTATTACGTTAGCTGTGAGGCCTTCGCGTCCGATGAAGACCTTTGCTTCTTCCTTCTGGGCGAGAGCCTTGAGATAACTTCTCTGTTTTCCTGTTAACATGTTATTTAATACGCCGGCAAGGCGCCTCCTTTTCAAATTTTGCCAGAATGGTATTATACCCCAATTGACCTGCGAATTCAAACCCATATTTAAGTTTTTTATAAAAAAATACTATACTGTCCGGGGCTGCTATATGGTATAATCTCTATATTAAGGTGTAAATCAAAAACCAGGAGGTAAATATAATGAGCAAATACGCAGGAACCCAGACTGAAAAGAACTTATGGGAAGCTTTTGCAGGCGAATCCCAGGCCCGCAACAAATACACATATTTCGCTTCTAAGGCCAAGAAGGAAGGATATGAGCAGATTTCCGCTTTATTCCTGAAAACCGCTGAAAACGAAAAAGAACACGCTAAAATGTGGTTCAAGGAACTTGAAGGTATCGGAGACACTGCTGAGAACCTTAAGGCAGCTGCAGATGGCGAAAACTTCGAGTGGACAGACATGTATGAAAGCTTCGCAAAGACCGCCGAGGAAGAAGGCTTCCCCGAGCTGGCAGAGAAGTTCAGAAACGTTGCTGCCATCGAAAAACACCACGAAGAAAGATACAGAGCTCTCTTAAACAACGTTGAGACCAGAACCGTCTTCGAAAAGAGCGAAGTAAAGGTATGGGAATGCAGAAACTGCGGACATATCGTAGTAGGAACCAAGGCTCCCGACGTATGCCCTACCTGCAACCACCCCCAGGCATACTTCGAAGTGAACGCAGAGAATTATTGATTCCTTTGCGGGGTCGACACCCGTCCGGAGAATCATTCTTTGCATGGCATGACACTGACCCGCCCCGCCTCGTTTGGGCGGGTTTTTTAGTGCTGCGGGCCGGGGGCGGCGGCTTCCGTTCACTTTTTTCTTGAAAATGCATTTTTTTGGTCAAATTTCTCCCGAATTCCGCAAAATGTCCACCGAAAGGCCCTTTTCAGGGGCATTCCGTTCACATTTTTCTTAAAAATGCAATTTTTTGATCAAAATTCTCCCCTATTCCGCAAAATGTCCACCGAAAGGCTCTTTTCAGGGGCATTCCGTTCACATTTTCTGTTTTATCAAAGAAATATGTTCATAAATGAAGCTTTTCCTGCAAAATGTCCACCGAAAGCAAAAAGCGCCGCCCGAAGGCAGCGCCGATTCAATCTCAGCTTTCCATCATTATCCTGATGATTTCTTTGTCTGTCTGCTCCATGCCGCGGCGCGCCAGGTAGCCGACATTTCTTATGGTGTTTTCCACGCCCTTCTTTACGATGCCGTCGCCGCCGAAGAACTGATTGCCGTCCTCGTACATGGCGAGACCCAGAAGGCCTGCTTCCACAGCCGTTGCAATCTTTGCGGCGCAGGATGCTTTTGCACCGTCACAGATGATGCCGGAGTCAACAGCCACAGCGTTCACCACCGTGTGGGCGATCTCTCTGAAGCGGCCGCCCTTTAAGAACATGATTCCTGCCGCAGCTCCGCAACCCGCAGACACCGCTCCGCAGTAAGCTGACAGGCGGCCGATGCCAGTCTTGAGATGAGTCGTGATAAGGTTCGCTACGGTCAGCGCGCGGAGCATCTCCTCCTCACTCTTCCCGGTCTCCCTCGCAAATATAATTACGGGCACGCTGGTGGTGATTCCCTGGTTGCCTGAACCCGAATTGATGACAACGGGAAGCTCGCAGCCGTTCATCCTTGCGTCGGAGGCCGCAGCCGCATAGGCCCTCATCCTGAAGTTCAGGTCATTCTCGCGGTCGCGGAGAATGGTCTTTCCGATGTTTGCTCCGTAGTTGTTCCTGAGCCCCTCTTCTGCAATTGCTATATTGTACTCTATCTGAGTCCCGAGGACATCTCTCACGTCATCAAGCTCCACGGACTCCCCGAAGTCCACTATGCCTTCGACTGTCATGAATTCCCTGTCCGTCAGGCCCTCATCGCTCATGGGTTCATCATACACTTCCTTCTCGAGGATAACTTCCTCATTATGCCTTACCTCCACCACATTGGTATGGTAATCAACGATCCTCACGTAAGAAACCTCAGGTCCCGCATATTCCGTGATCATTATATCAAAAATATGAGGAGTCTCAGCGTAAATCACCTCGACAGGAGTATTATTCATGAACTCAGCCATGCGCCTGATCTCTTCCTCCGTCACGTGGGAAAGCACCTCGAGCTCCGCGTTCTCATCCCCCGCAACTATTCCTGCGCAGGCAGCTGCAGGTATCCCGCGGAGTCCTCC
>CAMPCK010000138.1 GCA_946645735.1 uncultured Clostridia bacterium | reverse complement strand
GTCACAGGAACCAATGCCGTTTTCCTTGAGAAAAGAGAGCTGCTTGCCGTTTCCTGTAATGGTCATTACATCGTAGAACTGGGACACCTTATTGATGACCTCAGCTCTGTCATCGATGACTATGAGTGAGTGATTGCTGCCTGAAAGGGCAGTGATCAGTTTATTTCCGAGTTTGCCGGCACCGACAATTGCGATTTTCATGTAAAAGCCTCCTGAATTTACTGTAAAACATAATTTCGCAACTATGTATTTTAATTCAAATAGTATTTATTTGCAAGGTATAAAGGAGAATAATTTGGACAGAAAACTACTGGGAATGAAAGGCGAGGAACTGGCTTCGGCAGTCCTCGAAAGCCGCGGATACAAAATAATAGCGAAAAACTACGTAACCAAAGCCGGAGAGATAGATATCATAGCCTTCAAGGACGGAGTCCTGGTGTTCTGCGAGGTCAAAACAAGGACCGCAGGAGTTACGGGATCCGGCAGGGAGGCCGTGGATATGAGGAAGCAGAGCAAAATAAGGAAGTGCGCAGATATTTTTATTATGTCAACCAATATACCCTATGATTTCTGCGAATTCCATGTCATAGAGATAACCTGTGAACACATCAGAAACTGTTTCTGAAGAAAGGAGGAGAGATGTTAGCCATCACAAGAACAGCGGCTTTAAGAGGCATTGAAGGCATTGAAGTTACCGTTGAAGTGGATTCTTCAAGGGGACTTCCAAGTTTTCATGTGGTAGGCCTCGGAGACAGCGCCGTAAAGGAAGCGGGAGAAAGGGTCAGGACCGCTGTAAATAACGGCGGATTCGATTATCCTAAGGGAAGGGTCACGGTAAACCTTTATCCCGCGTGGATACGTAAGAAGGGAAGTCATTTCGATCTTCCCATAGCGGCGGCCATACTGGTCCTTGGCGGAAAGCTCAAGCAGGACCATCTTATGGGAAAGGCTCTTATGGGGGAACTTTCCCTGGAGGGAAGAATAGTGCCTGTAAAGGGGATACTCCCCATGATGTCTGCTCTCGGGCGTGACGTGGAATACGTATATGTTCCTGAAGAAAACGCAAGGGAAGCCTATCTAGCCCTGAGGGGAAAGGACATCAGGGTAATCAGCCTGAACTATCTCATGGATCTTCCCGATGCGGTCAAAAATCCCGCTGCTCATCTGTATGAGGGAAGCGATGACCTTGAGGAAGAGGAGGCTGTGCCGGATTTCATAGATGTGAAAGGTCACTGGACCGCAAAAGAAGCTATTGTAACAGCCATATCGGGAGGCCATGGCCTTCTCATGGTGGGACCTCCGGGAACGGGTAAATCCATGCTGGCGAGACGCATCCCCACGATCCTTCCGGATATGAGCCCTGAAGAGCAGCTGGAGACTTCCATGATATATTCCGTAACGGGAGAATTAAGCCAAAGAAGGCCTGTTATAACCAGAAGACCTTTCAGACAGCTTACGGACAGGGCTACGGAAATGACCATACTGGGAGGAGGACAGGAGCCCCTTCCGGGGGAGGTATCGAGAGCCCATAACGGAGTGCTCTTCATGGATGAATTTCTGGAATACGGAAGGGATAAGATAGAGTGCCTCAGAAGACCCATGGAGGACAAGAAGGTGTCTATAGTCAGAAAGGGCATCAGGTATGAGTTTCCCTGCGATTTTCTTCTTGTGGGAGCGACCAATCCGTGTAAATGCGGATATCTCGGGGATAAAGAGAAGATGTGCACCTGCACCCAGGGAGAGATAGACAGGTACAGGTCAAGGCTCTCAGGACCCATGACGGACAGGATAGATATCACCATTGAACTTCCCAGGATAGATTACAGGAGCCTGGTGAATGAGAATTCGCAGTCATCGGAGGAGATGAAGCGCAAGGTGGAGAAGGCAAGGGAAATCCAGAATAAAAGATTTGATGGAACAGGCATCAGAACCAACTCACAGATGACGGAGGCCATGGTAAAGGAGTTCTGCAGACTGGGAAGAAAGGAGCAGAACATCATGGAAAGAGCTTATTCGGGCTTCGGACTGAGCCCGAGAAAATATTTCAGGATACTGAAGCTTTCAAGAACCATAGCTGATGTGAGGGGGCTGGATAAGATCGACGGGGAGTCTATTCTGGCGGCCCTTAACTATACCAGGTTCCTGAATGATGCTTCATCAACTGATTAAAAAGGGACAAAGGAGGGTATATATTATGAAGATCCTGCAGGGAGGAATAAAGTTAATCACAAGTTCAGACAGTATTTTTCCATCGGGCCTCACGGAGATCGATGATCCGCCGAAGGAACTGTACATGATAGGAAATGAGGGACTGCTGAACACCAGAAGCATAGCCATTGTCGGTTCAAGAAGATGCAGCGAGTACGGCAAAAAAGTCGCCATGAAGATCGCTTCATCTGCCTGTACAAACGGATTCGCCGTCATAAGCGGCATGGCTATCGGGATAGATAATTTCGCTCATCAGGGTGCGATTAAGCAGGGAGGAAATACCATAGCCGTTCTTGGAACGGGACCGGATATCTGCTATCCTCCGCAGCACCGGAAACTCTATGAGGATATTTCGGACTCAGGGCTCATTATTTCAGAGTTTGAACCGGGAACCAAGGCCATGCCTTACAGGTTTCCCATGAGAAACAGGATCATTGCCGGGCTCTCCGAAGCAGTGGTGGTGGTCGAAGCAAGAATAGGAAGCGGGTCCCTTATTACGGCGGAATATGCAAACTCTCAGAACAAGGCTGTGTTTGCGGTTCCCGGGAATATAACCAGCCAGTACAGCCTGGGGACGAACCGCCTTATAGCAGAGGGAGCGCAGGCGGTTGCCACGGTGGACGACATCTTCTGCTCCCTTGGAGTTGAACCGAGGGCAACGGATGAGGAGATGTGTGAGCTGGGTGAAACGGAAAAGAGGATATATGAGATAATCCGGGCTGAAGGAGAAGTTTTTCCGGACAGGATATGCCAGCTTCTGGACATGGATCCCTTCACCGTAAGCAGCATTATTTCCGCGCTTGAAATAAAGGGTTTCACAGCCTTCAGCATGGGAAGGGTAATGGCACTGAAATTCTGAAAAAATACATATATAAGAAGACAAAATAAAAATAATCTTGCAAAATCTGAAGTTTTCTTCTATTATATAGCCTTGTAAGAAGATTATTATGATTCGGAGGCAATATGTCAAAAACACTTGTAATAGTAGAATCACCGTCAAAAGCAAAAACCATAGGCAAGTATCTTGGAAGCTCCTACAAGGTTGTAGCATCCGTAGGACACATCAGGGATCTTCCTAAGAGCAAGCTTGGAATTAACATAGAAAAGGATTTCGAACCTGAATACATTCCCATCAGGGGAAAGGGAGAGCTCATAAAACAGCTCAAAAAGGAAGCTCAGGAAGCAACAAAAGTCTATCTGGCTACCGACCCTGACCGCGAGGGAGAGGCCATTTCATGGCATCTTTGCTACCTTCTCGGACTTGATCCCAATTCTCCTGTAAGAGTCACCTTCAACGAGATAACAAAGGATAAGGTTAAGGCTGCCATCAAGAACCCCAGAGCCATAGACCTGAGTCTTGTGGACGCACAGCAGGCAAGACGTGTTCTGGACAGACTGGTTGGATATGAGATAAGCCCCATCCTCTGGAGAAAGGTAAAGAAAGGCCTTTCTGCCGGAAGAGTCCAGTCTGCGACCC
>CAMPCK010000137.1 GCA_946645735.1 uncultured Clostridia bacterium | reverse complement strand
GGAACACCTGCGGTGCTACAATGAGATCCTTCCTTCAGGTAGACTCCTCATACATCCCTTATGCAATCCTTAACTGGATCAATCCTTGCGTATCCGTATTCTTCGGATTCACAGGAATCACAATGACCAAGTTAACTGACGAAGAGTATGAGAAGGTTCTCGAAGAGAGAGAACTCGAAAAGGAAGCTGCTCTCAAGGCTCTGGAAGCTTAATCGATCAAACATCGAGAACCCCAAAGACCCGTTCGAAAGAACGGGTCTTTTTCTATGGTCTGAACGGGATTCCTTGCGATCCCGGTCTTCTCTTTCCCTTGCAAAAACTCCTCCGAGATAGTATTATCATTAGTATGAAAAACATAGAACTACTGGCCCCTGCAGGAGGCCCCGAACAATTCAGAGCCGCGGTCAACGCGGGGTGTGATGCCGTCTATCTCGGCGGCAGTCTTTTTAATGCCAGGATAGGCGCAGGAAACTTCACCCTGGATGAGATAAAGGAAGCCCTTGATTATGGCCATTTAAGAGGCGTAAGGACCTTTGTGACCATGAATACCTTAATGGACGATAAGGACATTCCAAGAGCCGTTAAGTTCGCTTCAGAGCTCTATGAGATGGGTGTGGATGCCCTGATCATTCAGGATTACGGTCTCGGATACGCCATAAGAGAAGCCGTGCCCGGCATGGAGCTTCATCTCTCCACCCAGGCTACCATTTCCTCCCCTGAGGGAGTCATGGCAGCTCAGAAAATGGGATACAAGAGGACTGTCCTCTCCAGGGAACTCACTCTGGAAGAGATCCGCGCCTGTGCAGAAGCCGGCGAGATCGAAGTCTTCATTCACGGAGCACTTTGCATCTGCTACTCAGGCCAGTGCCAGCTGTCCCGCTATATAGGCGGAAGATCAGGCAACAAGGGCCTCTGTGCCCAACCCTGCAGACTCCCCTATACCTACAGGGACGAAAACGGAAATCTGATTCCCGATACGCATCCACTTTCCCCCAAGGATCTCTGCACCATAGACCACCTCGGAGAACTTATAGACGCAGGCGTCACCTCCTTCAAGATCGAGGGCCGCATGAAGTCCCCGGAGTACGTGGCCACAGTTGTCAGCATATATCGCAAATACATCGACGAATACCTTGCTAAAGGTTCATATAACGTATCAGGGGAGGACAGGACCGCCCTTCTTCAGGCCTTCAACCGCGAGGGCTTTACAGATGGTTACCTCTATGGTGATCCCGGAAGCAGTCTCATGACTCACACCATATCCAAGAACACGGGAGTTCCCGCAGGCACGGTGGCCTATTACAAAAAGAACTCCCCTACCATTGAGATCAGCCCCTCAACGGATATATCCATGCACGACGTGCTTGAGATCCATTCAGCCGAGAGGTCCTCATTCAAGGTTACTTATCTTGAGAAACTTAAAAACGGTAACCTCCTCATCGGTGACATCAAAGCACCTGCCTATAAGGGTGACAAGGTCTACCGCTTAATATCCAAAGAACTGACGGACAAGGCCCTTGCCATAGCGGAAGACGAGCGCAAGGCCAGGGTAGACATGACCCTTCTCGCAAAGAAAGGTCTGCCAGTAAGACTCACCGTAAAGGATGCCGCATCCGGCGCAAGCATCTCCCTTTCAGATCCGGAGTTCACCGCTGAAGAAGCGAGACGCGCCCCCATGACTGAGGCAGATATTATAAAGCAGCTTAAGAAGACCGGAGACACTCCCTTCAGGCTGGGAAAGGCCGATATCATCATGGATACCGATGTTTTCCTTCCCGTTTCAGCCCTGAATTCTTTGAGAAGAAAGGCTTTGACCGAATTGGAAAACAAGGTCATATCCGGATATCGTCACAGCCTTCCCGAGAGAATTGTTCTCCCGGACCTCAGCCTTCCGGAACTTCTTTCCCATGACAGAGTGTCCGATACCGAAGATCATGCCATGATCCTCCCTCAGGTGACCAAGGGCGAATACGACCATTGGCTGAGAGATAATCTCAACAACCTCTCATCCAGGGCAGAGTCCCAGGGAGATTCCATAGTGGTCAACTCCCCCGCCTGGATCACTCCACTTAAAGACCTGGGAGCACGGGTCATCGGAGGTCCCGGACTCAACATCACAAACCTTTACTCCGTCAAGGCTCTCATGGAGATCGGCATGAGCACTGAATTCGTCAAGTCTCCCGAACTTCTTGACAAAAACCAGATGGACGGCGTTCCTCTTATGATTTCAGAACACCGTCTCACTCCCGGCACCCTCACGGACCGCAAGGGCGCAAAATATTCAGTTGAGTATGATGAGATGACTCACAAATCACTCATCTTCGCCGAATAGCGGTTTATAGGAAACCTGTTTTCCAGAACCTTTAACACCAGACGCAATAAGGTATGCTCTTGCTGTATCCATACAGGTCAGCACGGGTATGCCTTTTTCTATGGCCTGACGCCTTATGGAAAACATTCCTTTTGCAGCGTTATTTGATACCTGAGGTACGTTGATCACGAGGTCTATGCCCTTGCCAAGCATATCAGATACCTTTGAAAGCTTGATTCCCTGGCACTCAATTCCCCTGTCCTTAAGATAAAGGGCCGTTCCCAGCGAACCGTAGAGCTTGAATCCCTTAAGGACATACTTCTTAAGTATCTCCGCCGACTGACCGGTCTTGTCATGGTCTCTTAAGGAAATGTAGACGCCGCCTTCAGTAATTATGGGAACTCCTGCACCTTTGAATCCCTTGTAGATTGCACAGTCGGGATCCGTATCCATGCCGAGAGCTTCGCCTGTGGATCTCATCTCGGGTCCCACAGCTACTTCCATATCGGGGAGTTTTGCTCCTGAGAACACGGGAACCTTGACGGCGTAGACCTTGGATTTTTTGTATAAGCCTGTGCCGTAGGGCATATCCTTAAGTTTCTTTCCGAGCATTACTTCCGTTGCAGCCTTTACCATGGGGATACCCGTTGCTTTGCTCAAGATAGGAACCGTACGGGATGCCCTGGGGTTAACTTCGATTATATATACGTTCTTTCCGTCGTAGACATACTGCACGTTTACGAGGCCCGTGATCTTAAGGGCAGAAACTATCTTTCTCAGGTATTCTATGGCCTTGTCCAGGGCCCCTCTGTCCATGAAGTCTGCGGGATATACGGAGATGCTGTCTCCGGAGTGGATGCCTGTACGCTCGATGTGCTCCATGATGCCCGGGATCAGTACGTCTTCTCCGTCTCCTATGGCATCGATCTCAAACTCGATTCCCTCTATATACTTGTCCACGAGAACGGGATGCTCTTCTGAAAGGGCAACAGCTTCCTTAAGGTAGAGCTTAAGCTCCTCCTCATTATACACAACCTGCATAGCGCGGCCGCCGATTACAAAGGAAGGTCTCACGATCACGGGGAAGCCCAGTTCAGCTGCGATTCCTTGAGCCTGGTCCATGCTGTGGATGGAAGTTCCTTTAGGCTGAGGCACTTCTATCTTCTTAAGGAGTTCTGAGAAGAGCTCTCTGTCCTCTGCCATCTCAATGGATTTATTGGATGTGCCGAAGATCTTTATTCCTCTCTCCGACAGGCCTTCAGCCAGGTTCAGGGCCGTCTGGCCTCCGAACTGAAGGATCACGCCCTCGGGGTGCTCCTTCTTTATTACGTTCATTACGTCATCTATATGAAGGGCTTCAAAGTAAAGCTTGTCCGCCGTATCGAAGTCCGTGCTTACGGTCTCCGGGTTGTTGTTGATCATAATGGACTCA
>CAMPCK010000136.1 GCA_946645735.1 uncultured Clostridia bacterium | reverse complement strand
CAGGGTGAGAAAAAGAATAATTGCTATGATCTTCTTCATATCAATACCTCCAGATCAAATCCAGCATAAATCCGCACCTTTCGGTGCGGATCATAAAGTCCATATTAAATCTCAATCTATATCCGTGGCATCTCCGATGTCCATGAATTCAGCGGAAAGGATCTTCATGTCCTTTGCGTCTTCATCTTCATTGAAAGTCATATAGTCCTCTTCATCCACATGGCCGTCAAGAGTAACCTTGTAAAGGAAAGGACCATATCCCATCCAGAATTCCATGGTTTCCAGGTCGTAGCCTTGTGTATACCAGCCTGCATCAATCAGGTCCTGATGGGTCTTGCCGACGAGTTTGTCAAGTTCCTCCTGACTGATGATCTGGTCTGACAGGTTCTCAACCTTGTCGATCTTAACAGACGAGACCAGTTTACTGAGGTTCTCATCGTAATCGTCGTCATATTCGAGATTGAAGATTTCATCTGACAGTGCCTGGTCTATGGCTCCTGTGGCGCGATAGAACACGTCATCAACGTCGAAGACATAAATAAAGGTGTCTTCAGATGCCGCTGTCTGCACCTTCTCGCTTCCCAGTGCGATAGCATCCCCGAAGGTCTTAAGGGAATCTGCTGAAAAATCTGCGCCGGTCTGTCCTCCCTGATCTGCTCCTCCGCAGGCTGCAAAAGTAAATACTGTCATGACAAGTATAAGTACCAATGTCGCTGCTTTTTTCATAATCTTACCTCCTTGATATCACTCCGGAAGCTTGGCTATATCTATCCAGGCTATTGCCCCGGAGTATTTATACAGTTCTTCAGGTGTGAATTCTGCTGCAGAGTTGGATGATCCGCAGGCGGGGAATACTGATACGAATCTCTTAAGGGATTCATCGCAGTAAATCTTGACCTTAGGATTATCGATACCGAAAGCACATACTCCGCCTATGGCATGGCCTGTGAAAGCCACTACCTCTTCAGCGCTCAGCATGGATGCCTTATGATGGAAGGTATCCTTGAACTTGCGGTTATCAATTCTGGCATCCCCTGCCATCTGAACGAGTATGCATTCGTCTTCGCCGTCCTTGAAGGACATGGTTTTGCAGATGCGGGCGCCTTCAACGCCTACAGCCTGAGCTGCCAGATCAACTGTGGCTGAGCTCACATCAAACTCCATGATCCTGTCTTCTATTCCTAACTTTCTGAAATGTTCTCTTACCTTATCTATTGCCATGATGTCCTACTCCTTCGGTGTCATATAGAATCTGCCGTTTACCTGCTCTGTCTTGATTACGTTGGTGAAAACGCCGGGATCAATCTCTTTAAGTGCCTTTATCACCTTATCCGCCTGATCGCGGCCTATAACTGAATAAAGAATGTGCTTGGGGGCTCCTGAATATCCGCCGGTGCCTTCCATAAGGGTAGCATCGTGATGGGTAAGTTCATAGATTTTCTCCACGCACTCATTCGGCTTCGCCGTAACCACCAGAAGAGTATCCTGCTGATATCGCTTGTAGTAGGTCCCCAGCATGGTAGTAATGGCATACTGATAGATAATGGAATACAGCGCTCTGTCAAAGTCGAACAGCAGTCCCGCAGCAACCAGAAGCACGATATTTCCGGCAAGTATATATCCCCAGGCATCTATGCCCTTCTTCTCGCTCAGGAAAATCGATATGAAATCGGTTCCACCTCCGGATGCTCCGGCCGTGAGGCAGATGACAGAAGCTATTCCGCCTACGATGCCTGCGAAGAGAGCGATGAGTATCGGCTCATAGGTTATGGTTATGTTGGGGAACATATCCGTAAGTACAGACGACAGCACTACCACATAAAAGGACTCAAAAGTGAATTTTTTGCCAATATATCTGAGACCGATATACGCCGGTATGACATTGATGGGAAGGTATACTAGAGAATAGGGTATCTCTATGTTAAAGAACTGCCTTCCTATCTGCTGAATAAGAACAGTGATCCCGCTGAAGCCTCCGGGAATCAGGTTGCCGGTCCTGATAAAGCTCTTCAGGTTGAATGCAAAAATCACCGCAGCAGCGGTCAGCATCAGATATTTAATTATCAGTCTCTTTGCCTTGGAATCTTTCTTCATAGTTACAAATCAAAACAAATCTTTCCTCGTCAGAACTGTCATCTGTGCAGGTGCTCAGCACAAGGGTCTCCGGATCTCCTCCGCGTTTGGGAAGATAATATACATCGTCATTGACCGATATATATGTACCTACGGCTGCCTGATACTTAATGGTCTCCCCAGTGGGAAGAAGTACGTATACGTCCTTATGCGCTTCAAGATATCCTGTATCTTCAAACTTCTTGAGTCTTCCGAACATGGAGCCGTTATGCATATTATGACCGTAGATCAAAGTTTCAATGTCAGAGAAATCTCTCATGCAGTTCACGTCCATGAATATGGCTCCGGCGAAAGAATATCTTCCCCTGTAATCATTGGTAAGATATACTGAGTTATCCCTTCCCTGAACTACGGCAAAGTTAACATTGGTATCAGGTATATACAGCCAGCCTATCACATCGGGATTCACCGATATGAGCTTATCGAAATCAACTTCAGGCCAGCCGTCTTCACCTACATATACATACTCCTCCACCATCTCTTCATTTGCCTTATCAACTGCGCGATACTGCATAAGGATCGTATATATTTTGTATCCGGAGAAGGCTATAACGCATAAGAGTATTATTATGATTATAGTTCTCAGTATGTTTCCGGCTTTTTTCATTAGAGTTCTCTTCTTCCTTCAAAGGATTTAAGGAGGGTAACTTCATCCGCGAATTCCAGGTCGGATCCTACGGGAACACCGTGGGCGATCCTGCTGACCTTGATTCCTGCAGGCTTAAGAAGCCTTGAGATATACATGGCCGTTGCCTCTCCCTGAATGGTGGGATTGGTGGCGATTATCACCTCTTCACAGTCCGTATTCTGAAGGCGCTTAATGAGGGACTTGAGATTGATGTCCTCAGGTCCTATGCCCTCCATGGGTGAGATAACGCCGTGAAGCACGTGGTAGGTTCCGTTATAGTCGCGGATTCTTTCCATGGCCATGAGGTCTCTCGGTGTCTCAACCACGCAGATAAGGTCCTTCCTTCTTCCCGGGTCCGAACAGATCTTGCAGGGATCTGAATCCGTGAGATTTCCGCAGATGGAGCAGTGTCTCAGCTGTCTCTTGGCGTTCAGCATTGATTCAGCCAGAGCCTCCACCTGTTTCTCATCCTTGTCCAGGATATGAAAAGCCAGGCGCTGGGCAGACTTCTCCCCTACGCCGGGCAGTTTGGACAGTTCATTTATTAATATTTCAAGCTGTTTAGGATAATCTTTCATTCTTTAAACCTTTCTCAGGTTCCTATCAATTAAAGTCCGGGGATATTCAGTCCGCCTGTCAGAGCTCCCATGGCGCTCTGGGACATTTCCTCGATCTGTCTTAAGCCTTCGTTTACGGCAGCCATGACCAGATCTTCAAGGGTCTCAATATCGTCGGGATCAACGACCTCAGGCTTGATGGTAAGCTTTACAAGTTCCTTCTTGCCGTTTACTGTTGCTTCGACGACTCCGCCGCCTGCTGTAGTTGTGATTTCCTTTTCTTCAAGCTCAGCCTGAGTGCGCTCCATCTGATTCTGAAGTGCCTGCATCTGCTGAAGCTGCTGCATATTGAATCCGCCTGCTTTCTGAGGCTTCTTTGCCTTACCGGCTCTCATTCCTTTTCCCATTTTAATCCTCCACTATTATATCCAGT
>CAMPCK010000135.1 GCA_946645735.1 uncultured Clostridia bacterium | reverse complement strand
TACCGGAACCGTTTCTCCCTCTTCGGGATCTCTGAATTCATAGAAGCAGTCATTAGCATCCAGAAGAGCCTTGAGCTCCTCAACTTTTCCTTCGGGGACCCAGCCCTCCATGAAGAAGGCTCTCTTGGTCTTCAAAAGTTTGGATCTCGTTCTCTTCTTGTCAAGCTCTACGGTGAGAATATCTTCATATTCCTCGATGTAAGGTTTCTTCGCTGCCAGTTCTTTGATCTCTCCTATGATGCTGTCAATGTCGGTCTGGAGTATCTCTTTTCTCTGACTGTTCTCTTCAATGTTTTCTTTTACAGTTCCCTTGAAACTCTTGAAATCCAACGGATTGAATCCCTGATCCTTGAGTTCTCCCTGGATTTTTTCGCTCAGTTCTTTTGGAACGAGGAAGGCCAGATATTTCATGGCTTTATCCTCATTCACCTGCTTCATGACGTATCTTTCTGTGATTTCCCTTACTTTGCTCTCAGCCTGAGCTGTATCGTAGCCTGCAGGCATTACTCCCATGATGCTGGTCATGGTCTTTGTTGAGGACTGGTCAAGGGGTACGTCATATGCAGTCCAGGGGGCAAACATAATGTTGTCAACGTCTATCTTGTTGATCTCATCACGTTTGGATCTCAGTTCTTCGTTCAGATGGATAAGCCTTTCGATCAGGTCCTCTGTTTCGATCTCCTGAGAAGGGATCGAATCAGCTTCAGCCTTGGAAATGATACGTCTGGTCTTAAAAAGAGGATTTTTAAGTCCGCCGTAATGGTCGATAATATCCAGTGCCTGGGATGCGCGTCCGATCTTGCCCTCGTAATAGGTGACCTGATCCTGCGCTCCGTCCTGCTCGGTATTATCCGCCCAGAATTCCTCGCTGAGTTTTTCGGTCTGATCCGTAAGTTCCACAGCTTCAAGGTCCATCATCCTGGCGATCAGCCTGCCCTTGACCTTGTCAAGGCCGATGACGGATACCTTTTGCATCTTAACTATTGACACCGGATCTCACTATCCTTTCTACTATATAATCTATAACTTCATCTTTTTTGGCTTCTGCTGCCTCGACCATTTTTTCGGCATCGATGTGCGCCTTTTCAATGGCCGCCTCATACTCTGTATCAGCCTCGTTCATACCCTCCTGGATGAGGGAATCATAAATCTCTTTGGCTTTGGTCTCCTCATCATCGAGTATTTTTTCGGCTTCCTGTCTGGCAGCTTCTATCATTCGCTTTACTTCAGTCTTGACGTTCTTCTTGATTTCTTCAGACTGTTCTTCAGCTTTTCTGATAGCTGTTAATTCGTCCGTAAACACTCTTTTTTCTCCTTTACTTAGATTTTGCTATAGCGCTATGACTGAGAAAATGCAGTCATTATATAATATTATTCACAGCTTGCATCGAAAGCCGCATAATGCTCTGTCTGAAGCTACAAATAATAACATATACAAAACATTGCCGTTACGTTTTTCCCTTGAAACCCTCAGGATAAATTCCCGCTTACCAGTTTCTCGGATATCTCCTCGATCTTTCTCAGGCGGTTGTTTACGCCCGACTTCTTAAGAGGAGGATCACATAACTCCCCGAGAGCCGCAATGGATGCCTCGGGATGCTCAAGTCTCAGGGCCGCAACCTCGCTGAGCTTCGGGTCAAGCCATTTCAGCCCTTTCATTTCTGCTATAACTCTTATGGCTTCCACCTGTCTCATGGAAGCATCGATAGCTCTGTCAAGATTTGCTGAGTCGCAGTTCATGGCCCGCCTTGCTGAACTCATCATGTCTTTCTTGATCCTGGTGTCCTCCAGTTTCAGCACCTGGCCGGAAGCTCCCATGAGAGCCAGAGTATCAGAGATATAGTCGGCTTTTTTCATATATACTATGTACTTCTTACCTCTCTGTACAACCTTGGCTGAAAGATCGGTAAAAGAATTGATAAGTTTCTTCAGGTCGTTTGCCATGGTTTCAGAATTCATGACAAATTCGAGATGATAGGCTTTATCCGGGTTGGACATGGTACCTGCTCCCAGGAAGGTGCCTCTTAAGTAGGCCTTTCTGTCGCACTTGGATCTGATGAGTCCGCTGTAGATGCCGTCGGAGAAATAGTTATGGCCTTCTCTTATCATAAGGATGCCGCATTCTCTTAAGATGGCTTCCGAATTATTTTCGGGATCTATGATAATGCTGTAGGTGTATTTCTTCTCCTTGCGGTTTCTTCCTACTGCTCCGCCCTCGGAAATATCCAGGTTCGTATCGATATCGAAATACGCTTTGATCAGCTTCTTATAGTGCCTTGCCACTGCTGCATTATCCGTGGATATGGTGATCCTCAGCTTTCCAAGGCCCGCGATTCCTATGGAACCCGCAGTTCTTATATAAGCAGCGATCTCTGAAAGCATACAGCACTTCTTGTCCGGCTCGATCCTTGCTAATTCATTTTTCGTATCTGATGCAAAGGACATTAACCCAACCTCGTTAAAAAATCTACTAAAAGGAACAGGCGGGAATGTTTAACACATTCCCGCCTCCGTGTAATTGTATTTTACTCTTTTAGTACGCAAAAGTCAACAGTTTTGTACTAAATATTATACACAAATGCATATGTATACAATATATTATATTTTTTCAAGTAATACAGACAAAACAAAACTGCCTGCACCTTTTACCGGTACAGGCAGCTTAAAATCATCAATTATGCTCTGGGCTTAAGTCCTAAGATCTGTCTTGCTTCATCAGGTGTAGCAACTTCTCTGTTCATGAGCTTAGCCATCTGAACAACTCTCTCAACCATTTCGCCGTTGGACTTGGCAAGAACGCCCTTGGACATGTATACGTTGTCTTCGAAACCTACACGAACGTGTCCGCCCATAGCGATGGTAGCAGCTACGATATCCCAGCAGGTCTTGCCGATTCCTGTTGCTGTCCATGTGGAGTCAGCAGGAATGGAAGTTGCCATGATAACAAGGTCTCTTACTGTAGCTGTCATCTGAACTCCGAGTACGAAGTCGAAGTGGATAGGATAGTCGATGTGACCCTTCTTAGCAGCCTTGAGTGCTAAGTCGATCATGCCCTTGTCGAATACTTCGCATTCAGGCTTGATTCCTCTTTCCTTCATGATGTCTCCGAAGTTGTTGATGGTGTTGTCTGTATTGATGAAGATCTCGTCTCCGCCGAAGTTGCAGGTACCGCAGTCAAGGGTAGCCATTTCAGGGGTAGGTGTAATCTCTGTGGACTGTAATCTTTCAAGGTCAGTCATGCCTACAGCTCCGCCTGTTGAGGGCTGGATGATTACATCGGGGCATTCCTTTCTGATAGCGTCAACCATTTCCTGGAATCTTCCCTTGTCCTGTGTAGGTGTTCCGTCATCCCATCTTACGTGAAGGTGGATAAGAGCTGCACCTGCATCATAAGCAGACTTAGCTTCTCTTACTACTTCTTCTACAGTGTAAGGAACTGCAGGGTTGTTTTCCTTGGTTACTTCAGCTCCGCAAATACATGCGCTGATAATAAGTTTGTCCATTGGTCTTTCACTCCTTTATTAAAGTTAATAAGAATAATATTTTTATAGTATTTGTAATACTAAATTATTACCGCATATAATTATACCACTAAAGTTCTCTGTGTTCAAGGGTTACTCTTCGGCCTTCCTCTTTAAAAATGCGGGCAAGCTCGTTGGCGACGGCGACAGATCTGTGCTGTCCCCCTGTACATCCTATGGCTATGGAAAGGCTGTACTTCCCTTCCTTTATATAGTTCGGAATCACTTTTCTGATAAGATCGGTATATCTGTT
>CAMPCK010000134.1 GCA_946645735.1 uncultured Clostridia bacterium | reverse complement strand
CGAAGGTCTCAACACCGAACTGGTGGAACTGTCTGAGTCTTCCGCTCTGAGGTTTTTCATATCTGAAGCAAGGGATATCATAGTAGATTTTTGTAGGCTGAACTTCAGCATAGGTCTTGTGCTCCAGAAATGCTCTTACTGCCGGTGAAGTTCCTTCAGGCTTAAGCGTAATGGATCTTCCGCCGTGATCGTTAAAGGTATACATTTCCTTCTGTACTACGTCAGTAGTATCGCCAATACCTCTCTGGAACAGCTCTGTATGTTCGAACATGGGAGTGCGGATCTCTTTGAATCCGTATCTCTCACAGATCTCTTTCCATTTCTTTTCAACGTAATGCCATTTGTACACCTGATCGGGCATGATATCTTTGGTTCCTTTGGGTGCATTAGTAAGCATTTTCTTTACCTCCTTCTTAAAGTTTCAGTTTGTTTATATATTTCAGGCATCATCTTGAATATGCCCTGTTCTTTTCTTTCAAACATTTCCTGAAGTCTGTCGATATAGACTTCATAATTATTTACATTGGGAACTCTCTCGAGACGGTTCTCAGCCGGGAAAAACACCTTGGACATTCCGCCTGCTCCGAGGGCAAGGATGCTCTGCTGTTCATCCATGATCCTGATATTATATATACCCTCGGTTCCGGGTTTGCACCATCCGGTGTTTTCCAGTGCACCTGCCATACGCTTCAGTCTGTAAAGATAGTACGGCAGATACCCTTCTCCCCTGAGAATATCCTGTGACATATCTATCATCTCAGAAACCACAGCTGCATGGGTCTCGTGATAGTTGGAGTCCTGTTCTATAAGTCTCGATGCTCTCTTGAGAGCAAGGGTATGGACCGTTATATTGGCAGGCCCGAGACCTATGATGGTCTCCAGTGTATTTCTGAAATCCGCAGGAGTTTCCTCAGGAAGACCTGCAATAAGATCACAGTTCACAACGGGAATTCCCGAGCGGTCTGCCATCTCGAAGGCTTTCAGGATATCACCGGGTTCATGGCTTCTTCCGATAAGCTCCAGAGTACGCTTCTTCATGCTCTGAGGATTGATGGATATCCTTGTGACCCCCAGATCCTTGGCAATTGCAAGTTTCTCTGAAGTGATGGTATCCGGACGTCCTGCCTCAAGGGTGAATTCTCTGAGTCCGCTCAGGTCAAAGCTTTCCCTGACCGCTTTAAGGAGTCTTTCAAGCTGTCCTTCGTCCAGGGTGGTCGGTGTGCCTCCTCCGATGTATATGGTCTCAGTTCCGAGCCCAGTCTCCCTTGAGCGCCTACCGCAGAATTCGATTTCTCTTATAAGGGCCTGAAGGTATCTCTCAACCTCCTCATAGGGTTTCTGGTTCGATGTGAAGCTGCAGTAAAGACATCTTGTGGGACAGAACGGGATGCCGATATAAAGGCCGCAGGAAGTGTAATTCTCACCTTTGAGAACATCCTGCTGATACTCATATATCTCAATCAGAAGATCTGCTTTTTCCTTGCTCAGTCCCCTGTCTTCCGTCAGTATCCTGAAGACTTCATCCTTTTCATGGGGAAGCCTTCCGTTATATGGATTTCCCTTGAATAATTCTCTTGTAAGTTTTACGGGTTTTACTCCCGTAAGTTCTCCCCATGGACTGTTCATCTTACGAAAGGGTTTCCTTTCTTTTCGTCTCCGATGGTGGTGAAACCCATGTGCCCGGGAAGGACGACAGTTTCATCGGGAAGAGTATAAAGTTTAGTCTTGATGGACTTCTCAAGCTGCGGCCAGGATCCTCCGTAGAAATCCGTTCTTCCGATGGAATATCTGAAAAGCGTATCTCCGCTGAAGAGATGACCGTCAGTAAGTATGCACATACCGCCCTTGGTATGGCCGGGAGTGTACAGGAAAAGGAGTTCCATGTTTCCTATCTTCATGGTGTCAAAATCGTCGACCCACTTATCTACATTGACAACGATCTCACGTCCGAACATGCTTAAGGAATCGTTTTTGCGCGAATCCAGGAGCATGTCTTCGTTGACGTTTGCCACCACCTGAATTCCGGGGAAGTCTCTTCTCAATCCTTCAATTCCGCCGATATGATCGGCGTGGCCGTGAGTAAGGATTATATATCCGGCCTTCAGTCCCAATTCCTTTATCTTGTCGCTTATTCTCTTGTCATATCCGCCCGGATCCACAATGAAACAATCTCTTGTATCTTCGTCATATACCACATAGGTATTGACCTGTATGGGTCCGGTTACATAGTGAAGTATTTTCATCAGTATATTTTTTAAAAAAGTTTCCTGCTGTCAAGCAGTATGGTTACAGGTCCGTCATTATGGATCTCAACAAGCATTTCAGCCTGGAATACCCCTTCTTCCACGTGTATTCCCTTAGCTCTCAGGCCTTCATTGAATCTGTGATACATTTCATTGGCCTCATCAGGTCTCTCTGCCCTGATCCAGCTCGGGCGCTTGCCGTGTCTTACATCTCCGAGAAGAGTAAACTGGGAGATGCTGAGTATTTCTCCTCCGGTATCAAGGATCGATCTGTTCATGACGCCATTTTCATCATCAAAAATCCTGAGTCCGGATACCTTGTCGACAATATAGGAAAGATCCTTTTCGGTATCCTCTGTCTCAACTCCGAGAAGCACGCACATGCCGTGCCCTACAGAGCCCTTTACCTCATTGTCAACAGATACCTTTGCATCTGTAACTCTCTGAACTACTGCTCTCATATTAACTCCTGGCTCTGTATACGTGGGTTATACCTTCAACATTTCTCAGAACTCTGAGTATTCTGTCCATTTCCTGAGTGGATGAAATGGCAAGCTGTATTGTCATATTGAGGCTTCCGTCCTTTCCTGCTCTGGCATTGACTCCGGATAAGTTTATATCCATGCTTTCGCAGGCTCTGGAAATGTCGGACAGGATGCCCTTTCTGTCTGTTCCTGAAAGAACGATGGAAGCTTCATAGGACTTGCCTTCTTCAAGGTCCTCCCATTCGACATCTATGAATCTCATTTTTTCTTCTTCAGGAAGAGATACTATGTTGGAACAGTCACATCTGTGAACGGAAATTCCCCTTCCCTTGGTGATGAATCCTATGATTTCATCACCCGGAACAGGGTTGCAGCACTTGGCCAGCTTTATCATAAGATTGTCTGCGCCTTTGACTACAATACCGGGATTATCCTTGCTCCTCTTGGTAAGTCTGCTCTTTTTGGCCTCCTGAGCCTTGATTTCCTCGATGATCTCTTCATTCGTCTTGGGAACTTCCTGCTTATTGTCCTCCTCATAATATGAGATCAGGAAGTTTGCAAACTTGCTGACTATGGAGCCTCCTGAGGAGAGCTGTATCCAGGCTTCATCAGCATTGGCAAATTTGGATTCCTTTATGGCGCGTCTCACATATGCGTCCTTCATAAAGGCTGTGGGCTCCAGATTCCTCTTTTTGAAATACTTTTCTACGAGATCCTTGCCCTTCTCTATATTTTCATTCTTATTCTCACGCTTTAAGAAGGCTCTGATCTTATTTCTGGCATTGGAAGACTTGGCGATGTTCAGCCAGTCCATGGAAGGACCGGAAGAATTCGATGATGTGACGATCTCAACGATATCACCGTTCTGAAGCACGTAGTCAATGGGCACCATCTTGCCGGAAACCTTGGCTCCGACACATTTATATCCGATTTCAGAGTGGATCTTGAAAGCGAAGTCCAGAGGAGTTGACCCGTTGGGAAGCTCCAGGACTTTACCCTGAGGCGTGAATACGAATACCTGGGATGCAAAAAGATCCATCTTGACGTTTTCAAGGAAAGCCTTGG
>CAMPCK010000133.1 GCA_946645735.1 uncultured Clostridia bacterium | reverse complement strand
TCAGGAAGGGAATACCTGAGGACAAGATTCTTGAAGAAGACAGCAGCAATTCCACTAAGCAGAATCTTAAGTATTCCAGACGCATGATCAGCGAAAGAGGTGGAGCTTCAGATATAGCTCTTGTAACCAGCGATTATCACGTATGGAGATGTTTAAGAACATCCCGCAGTCTCGGCATGTATTGCCGCGGCATAGGTTCTGCTTCTCAGCCTGTCAAAAGAAGGGAAGACTTCAAAAGGGAAAAAGAGATTCTTTTTAATAAAAACAAGTACAAGGCAATGGTAGCCTTCGGCTTCTTTATTATAGTTATAATACCTGTAATTTTTTGGTAAACTGATTTATCAGGCATCTGTTAGGGGGTTATTAGAAATGAAAGATAAATTAAACAAAATAAGAGAACCTGAAGAAGCTTCAATGGCTTCCGGCATAATAGCTAGCATACTTTTCGTAATTGCAGGCATTGTCGTCGGAGCAGCCGTTTGCTGGATCAACTACATGGCTGACCACAGCACGGTCTGGTGGCAGGATATTGTAGGCGATCTTCAGCTTAATACAGTATTTTCAAGGTTTCCCATCTGGTTCCTCATGGGACTTTGTGTAGCGGTATGGAGTTACCATCCCATAAAAGCTGCTATCAATGAAATAGCCTTCTTTGTGGGAGTCACCGCAGGACATATGATCGCTCCCAAGGTCATACCGGGTCTGGAAGGAGCTTCAGGCGGAGGAACCAAATGGCTTCTGATCGGAGTTATAGCAGCGGCACTGGCAGTTGTAATATGGTATGCCAAGAGCAAGTCCTGGCCGTCAATTGCCTTCGATGCTGTGATCATCGGTCTTCTTGGGGCTTATTGCTTCGACATCGGATTTGTATATTTCCATTTCAATGACCTTATAATAGATCTTATAAATGTGCTTATAGTATTTCTCGTTGTAGTGGTTCTGGGAAGCGGTCTGATACAGTTCCTGGTCAGCCTTCTCGGCGGTGCGCTCATAGCTCTTGTACTGAGCCCGCTGTTCCACTGATAACTAATGATATAAGAGGTAATTTATGGATTGGATTTATGAATCAAATTACAGGGAACGGATGGAAGCCGATGTTGAACCCTATGTCAACATGAGAATGTCCTCTGGATATTTTGAAAGAAATCCCGGCGAGCCCATTTATTACGAGCATTACCGTGCAGATGAACCTAAGGCTGCCATCGTCATAAGCCATGGCTTCACAGAGTCCATCAAAAAATATACGGAAGCTGTTTACTATATGCTTCAGCAGGGCTACGACGTCTGGGGACCGGACCACAGGGGACACGGAAGATCCTTCAGGGAGAATGACAATCCCTGTGTGGTACATGTTGAGAGATTTGAGGACTATGTTCTGGATCTTAAATATTTTGCAGAAGAAGTGGTTTTCCCGGAGACGGAAGGAATGCCTCATTATCTGTACTGCCATTCCATGGGAGGGTGCATCGGAGCATGGATCATTGAAGATTATCAGAATCTGTTTGACAAGGCCGTTCTCTCGTCGCCTATGCTGGGCTTAAGTTTCGGACCCGTACCCGTACCCGTTGTATATATGGCTGCCAGCATCATCGGAATCGGTGAGAGAAGAAAGAATCCCTTCGGCTCTGACGGAACTTTCAACCGTGAGCCGGACTTCGAAGGAAGCTGCGATTCTTCTGAAGTAAGATATAACTATTATTTTGACAAGTGTCTCGGAGATCCATATCTTCAGACCTCAGCTCCTTCCATACAGTGGGGCAAGGAGGCTGCCAAGGCCTGCAGATATGTCTTCACAGAGGCTGATTACGTAAGGATTCCCGTTCTCATGTTCCAGGCAGGGGAGGATACCGTGGTTAAAAACCAGTCACAGGACCTCTATGCATCCTGGGTTGAGAACTGTGAGTTTATAAAGGTACCGGGTGTCAAGCATGAACTTTTCATGACGGATACACCTGTCATGATACCTTACTGGGAGAAGATTTTTGATTTTTTAAAGTAAACGAGGTCGTTTATGAATAGTAATCAGGAAAACGGACAAAGATCACGTGTGTTCAGATTTACGGCAGCAGGCATTCTTATCGTTGCTCTTATGCTGATGCTGGGAACATTCTGGCTGGGAAGCAGCGCCAACAAATCAACGGAGGAAGCTGTAAGAAACGTCAGCTTGTTCTATCTGGATGAGCTGGCAGGAAGACGTGAGCAGGTAGTGGACTCCAATCTACAGGACAGTATCAGGAATCTGAGGGTCGCTGTAGGTCTTATGAACGAAGATGACCTGACCGACATGGAAAGCCTCCAGGCCTATCAGGCGAGAATGAAACAGCTGTATAACCTGGAGAAGTTTGCCTTTGTGGATGAAGATGGTCTCATATATACGTCCCAGGGCACTCAGACCAATATTGATGAATATGATTTTGACTATAAGACTCTGTCAGAGCCTAAGATTTCTGTAAAAAATCTGGACCAGGATGACAAGAGCGTTATCATTGCGGTTCCCGTCAAAAACATTAACTTCATGGGAAAGAATCTTCCTGTCTGCTTCCTGGAGATCGGTATGTCCAGGATGCTTGACGGAGTTTCCCTTCATTCTGATGAGAACAATACAACATTCTGTAACATCTATACCGGAAACGGTATATCTCTTGCCAATGAGGTTCTCGGCGGAAGCGCTACTGAGAGAAATCTTTTTGATGCCCTTGATGCTGCAGTCTTTGACAACAGCTTTACAAAGGATAAGATCCTTCAGGATTTCGCGGACAGTGTCGAAGGCTATTCATCCTTCACATATAACGGAGTCAATGAGACCCTCTATTATAAGCCTGTAGACGGCACAGACTGGATGCTGACCTATCTGATCAGGGAAAGCCTTATTACTGAGCAGATCAGTACCATTACCCATGGTGTGGTAATAAGGAGCGCCATTCAGACTCTAGCAACAGCCTTAGCGCTTCTTGTAATCTTCCTTCTAGTCTTCAGACAAATCAGAAAGACCAATCAGCTGATCGTAGAGAAGGAGACTCAGGAAGCTGAGAACAGGGTAAAGCAGCAGGAACTGGAAACCAGACTTGCTCTTCAGGAGGAACTTCTGGAGCACGAGAAATTAAGAACCCGTCAGGACAGAATGATAACTGCCATGGCTTCGGACTACAGAAGCGTATACTATGTGGATCTGGACAATGACCAGGCCATCTGCATAAGAACGGACAACAGGCTTGCAGGCTCTGCCAATGAGGGGGATTCCTTCAGATATATGGAGACTTTTGCAAAATACGGCAAAGAGCATGTGGCAGAAAGCTACAGAGAAGGGTTCCTTGAATTTGTCAAGCCCGAAAATATTCTCAAATCTTTTGAAAATAATAATAAGATAATTACCTACAGATATCTCTCAGACAGTTCCGGCAAAGAAGCCTATGAGATGCTTCGTATGGCTATGGTTGATTCTGATGACGCCGGAGGAAAGAGCCATATCCTTGGTATAGGATTCACTGACGTGGACAGCGAGGTAAGGGAAGACCTGGCAAGAAATGAAGCCTTAAGCGATGCTCTTAATCTTGCTGAAGAAGCCAACAAGGCCAAGACAACATTCCTTTCCAACATGAGCCATGAGATCAGAACTCCCATGAACGCCATTATCGGACTTGACAACATAGCCCTCAATGATGAGAACCTGAGCGACAAGACCAGAGAACATCTTGAAAAGATCGGAAGTTCAGCTCAGCATCTTCTGAACATCATCAATGACATTCTCGACATGTCCAGGATCGAATCCGGCAAGATGACCCTTAAGAATGAGGAATTCTCCATTTCCAAGCTTCTTGAGAACATCAAC
>CAMPCK010000132.1 GCA_946645735.1 uncultured Clostridia bacterium | reverse complement strand
GCCTTCTTTACGGTGAAATGTTTTTTCAGATCCTTTATCTCCAGGAGTATTTTCTGTTCAGCCATTATTCAGTCACCTCCTGTTTCTCATCTTCCTGAGCTTCCCTTGAAGCTTCCGCGTTTTTTCCCATAAAGTGCAGCCAGCAGGCCGAGATATGTCCGTCTCCAAGATCAGCATAAGGCGGCTCCTTGGTAAGGCATATCTTCATGCAGTGGGAGCATCTGGGTCCGAAATGGCAGCCTTCAGGCGGATTCAAAAGATCGACTGGGGTGCCTTCGATGGGTATCAGTCTCTCGTGCTCGTCAGCGTCAAGTCTGGGCATGGATGCCAAAAGCCCCATGGTGTAAGGGTGAGCCGGTCTGTAGAATATATCCTCATCAGTTCCCTGCTCGACTATCTTGCCGGCGTACATTACGGACACCCTGTCGCACATCTCGGCAACAACGCCGAGGTTATGAGTTATGAAAATGATAGCAGTGTTCTGCTTTTTCTGAAGGCTCTTCATCAGATCCAGGATCTGTGCCTGGATGGTAACGTCCAGAGCTGTTGTGGGCTCGTCCGCTATCAGAAGCAAAGGATCGCAGATCAGAGCCATGGCGATCATGGCACGCTGCCGCATACCGCCTGAGAATTCATGAGGATACTGATCCACACGCTTCTCTGCGTTGTTGATCCCTACCAGCTCAAGCATCTCGATGGCGCGGGCTCTGGCCTTGTCCTTCGGGTAATTCTTATCGTGGCAGGTGAGAGCTTCCATCAGCTGATTGCCGATCGTGTATACCGGGTTCAAGCAGGTCATGGGATTCTGGAAGATCATGCTGACCTTGTTTCCTCTGAAGTTTCTCATCTGTTCCTCGTCATATGAGAGGATGTCTTCACCATCGAAGGTGATGGACCCTCCGATGACCTTGCCCGGATTCTGGAGAAGACCCATTATGGAGTAGGCCTCCACCGACTTGCCGGATCCGGATTCACCTACGATACCCATTACTTCATTTTCTTTGAGAGAGTAGCTGATGCCGTCAACGGCTTTGACTTCTCCCGCCGGAGTGAAGAAGGATACCTTAAGGTCCTTTATTTCAAGTATTGTTTTTCTTTCGTCTGACATCGTTCCACCTCCCTACTTCTTAAGACGCGGGTCGAGAGCGTCTCTCAGTCCGTCGCCGACCAGGTTAAGGGAAAGAACTATAATCGTAAGTATCGTTCCCGGGAACAGCAGTCTGTAAGGGAAGATCGTGATCGTTCCCAGCGCATCCGAGCAAAGGGATCCCAGAGACGCCATTGGCGCCGAAACACCCAGTCCCAGGAAGGACAGGAAGGATTCCAGGAAGATCGCAGAAGGTATCTGGAGGCAGGTGGTTATTACCAGCTGGCCTACACAGTTCGGAAGCAGATGTCTTCTGATGATCCTGCCGTTTGAAGCACCAAGTGCAGTTGCTGCTGTTACGAATTCCTGTTTCTTAAGCATGAGCACCTGACCGCGGACTATACGCGACATGGTGACCCAGTAGAGAACAGCAAAGGTGATGAAAATACTTACGATACCGGCTCCCAGCGTAGAAAGCGCATTGGCGAACCATGAATTTGATGAGTCGAACCAGTGCTGAAGAGGATCCTTCAACACTACCTGAAGCAGAAGTACGATCAGTACCTCAGGTATCGAGTAGATCAGCTCTACTATTCTCATCATTATGAAGTCCACAGCTCCGCCGCAAAGTCCGGAGATAGCTCCGTAGATCGATCCTATGACAAGTACTATTAGAGCTGCCACTATACCGATTACGATGGATACTCTGGCGCCGTACATGGTCCTTGCCAGGAGGTCACGTCCCTGAGAATCCGTACCTACCATATGAGGGAACACCTTAGATGTAACGTCTATCTCTCTGGCGTTTTCAGGGATATCTGTGGTGAACTCCATAGGTTCCGAACTCTTGATCTCTCCGTCCTGGATATCAGATTCCTTCACTGTCATAAGTGCTCCGTCCTTAAGAACGATCACGGAGTTGGACAGCTTACTTTCAAGTTCGAAACAGTATGATTTACCCTTGTATTTGAAGTAGTATGTGCCGGGGTCAAGAGCGGTAGATGAGCCTGGCTGAAGAGCCGTGGCGAACATACAGTCCACCTTGCCCTCGAGAGTCTTGATCAGAGCCTCCTGGTCGGAGTACTCGAAGGGCCCCAGCTTCTGAGAACTTCTGTATTGATTGGAATAGTCATAAGGAATGAGAGAAGGCCCCAGGAACGCGAAGAGCAGCATGATGATGAAGATAACAAGTGCTACCATTGAAACTGTATTTCTCTTGAATCTTCTGGCTGCGTCTCTCCAGTAGGAAACGCTCTTCCTTATTTCTACCATATTCTCCTTCTCCTGATCCGTTGCCGGAGAGAAGTCGGAGTCGTTTATGCCATAGTCAGCCCAGACCTTATCAGGATCCACCTGGAACGGGCTGATTTTTTTGAATGCCTGTTTCACAATGACCTCCTTATTCGTCTGTTGAACTTAATGTGATCCTCGGGTCGACGATCTTATACGCTATATCCACCACAAGGTTCATTACGATTACCAATATTGACACAACTACCGTGGTAGCCATGATGACCGGATAATCACGGTTTATGACCCCGTCCACGAAGTACTTGCCGAGTCCGGGGATAGAGAATGTGGTCTCAACTACGAAGGAACCAGTAACGATGAAAGCGGTCAAAGGTCCCAGGAATGTGATGACCGGGATCAGTGAATTCCTGAGTGCGGGCTTGAGAACGATCCATTTGTTCTTCACGCCCTTGGCCTTGGCAGTACGGATGTAGTCCTGATTGATAGCATCCAGCATGGATGTTCTGGTCAGCTTCGCAATATAGCAGACATCATAGAATGATAGTGATATTACCGGCATAACGTATGCTTTCCAGCTGGTCAGGCTGCCCGAAAGCGTGGGTAGCCACTGCAGCTTGACCGCGAAGAATATCAGAAGCGTAGCCGCCAGTACAAAGGTCGGTATAGCAACGCCGACAGTAGTAAGCACTCTCAGCAGTCCATCTATCCAGGTACCTCGTTTATATGCCGCAAGGCAGCCCAACGGTATGCCCAGCAGCACAGCCACAATGATGGCGCAAATACCCAGTTTAATGGATAGAATAAACTTTCCCTGCCCGAACATTATGTTCTTGACGGGTGTGCCCTCCTGCATCTTGAGTGAAACTCCCAGATCGCCGTGCAGATAGTTTACTATGTAATTCTTGAGCTGGACCACGAGGGGCTTGTCAAGGCCATATTTCTCGTTGGCCAGCTGGATCTGCTGCGGTGTGGATTTCTCGGTAAGGAAGGGGCTTCCGGGAATAGTGTTCATCAGAAAGAAAGTAAGAGTCATGATAATGAGCAATGTAGCCACTGCTGCTGCTAATCGCTTAACGATATAAATGAGCAAATCATCACATCCTTTCCTATAAAATTCGAGTCAAAAATGAGCATTCATAGATTGACACAAGTTTATTTTATCACACAATCTTCACAATATCAATTGCTTTAAAGGGATAAACTGTCTTTTTTGAACATTAAGCCAAAAATGTACCGTCAAAAGTACACGCATCATGGATGCTGCTCCATAATACAGCAAAAGGGCGGCCTCATTGCCGCCCTTGACCCTTCGGCAGTTATTTTCTGCCTCTCTTCTTAAAATCCTTTTCGATCTTTTCTTTCCATGATCCATCAAAGATCCTGGTATCTTTACTCGATCTCATGGCCGACATTGCACAGCCTACGACTTCATAATTAAGCTCTATGCCTTCACTGTCATTGACGTATCTCACAGCTCTCTCAGGTCTTATACCCAGTCTGT
>CAMPCK010000131.1 GCA_946645735.1 uncultured Clostridia bacterium | reverse complement strand
CGGTGCCGCCGGAACCTCTTATCCAAAAAAACAGAATGGACAGCCCCACTACTAAAATAAGGGCTGCCATTCTCACAGTCTTTTCATGGTCATAATAAAATTGTCTGATCTTATTGAGATCCAGATTTAAATTAATCATCAAAACACCCCCTGAGTATCCAAGATTTTAAGGATTTAAGGGGGTGTTGTCAATAGTCTAAAATTGTATACGATCCGTGAAAAGAAGCTGAACCCTTTGAACTTCAAGGTCCCAGCGCTCCAGACCCAGTTTGGAGTAGTCCAAAAAACTTTTTATTACAAGCTCCGGACTTAAGTTTGAGTGGCTTCCTGAATCGAGAAGACAGTCGATTACGGCTGTATCTCCTTCCTTGGAAACACTCCAGGAACGGATCTTATCCTTGATCTCGACTTCCTCAAGGGTCTTTGACTTTTTCATCTTCTTCAGGGCCCTGATGTGGTCCTGAGCCATGTAGCCTGAGAAAAGCTCTCTGAATTCTTCTTCAGTTCCGTTATATGGAAGGCTTATTCTGTACTCACAGGCATCAGCTTCAGCGGCAAGGGATCTTGCTTCTGAAACAAACTCAAATAGATCGAGGATCCTTACGTCATAAGGAAGGTTTGACTGAATGAGCTTTCTCATTTCATCAGGATCATGGGGTGTTTCAGTCTCGAACTCCAGATATTCGCAGACAGATGAATATCCCAGAGAAAGAGGCTGTGCAAAGCCCATTTTAGGATGAGGATTGTATCCCTTTGAATATTTTATATCCAGTCCGGTAACCTTGAATATCCTCTTGAAAACGTTGAGAAGATCAAGATGAGATATATACTTGGTATATCCGCCCTTTTCGAATTTAAGCACGTATCTGGGCATTGTATATACCTCCCTTCTCGCACTTTACTTCCCTGTTGATCCCGCAGCCCGCGCATTGGTATCTGCAGTCAGGAGTGATCTCTCCGGTATAAGCCTTATGAGCTTCACGCTTAAGGAAGTCCTTGGATACTGCACAGTCAATGATATCCCAGGGAAGAATTTCATCAAAGGAACGCTTCCTGGTGGTATAGAAATCCCTGTCGATACCGCTTAAGGAGAAGGCCTGATCCCAGAGATCCGGTCTGTAATGTTCGCTCCATCCGTCCAGCTTGCATCCGAGTTTCCAGGCTTCATATAAAAGTCTTGAAGTCCTTCTGTCTCCTCTTGCAAAGACCGCTTCATATGAAGAGGTTTCATTGTCGTGGTAATTGAAGACGATATGCTTGGAATGGAGTCTTTCGGAAAGATAGACATGCTTCTTTCTGAATTCCTCTGCCGTGTCCTGAGCCTCCCACTGGAAAGGCGTATCTGCTTTAGGGACAAAGTTTGATACGGAAACGGTCAGCTTGAAACGACCTGATTTCTTTCCGTTTATCTCATAATTGAGATTCTTTATCCTCTGGGCGATATCAGCTATTCCGTCAAGATCCTCATAGGTTTCCGTGGGAAGACCTATCATGAAATAGAGCTTGATATGAGTCCATCCCAGTTCCAGGGCCTGACGTACGGAAGTGAAGATGTCATTCTCCGTTACACCCTTGTTTATAACGTCTCTTAAGCGCTGAGTGCCTGCTTCCGGCGCATAGGTAAGGCCGCTCTTTCTGAACTCCTGGATCCTCTGAAGAACGTTAAAGGCAAACTTGTCCATTCTAAGAGAAGGAAGAGAAAGAGAAACCTGATGGGCCTTGGTCATTTCCACAAGGTCAAGGGCCATGGGCTCAAACTCAGTGTGGTCTGAAGAGGAAAGGCTGAGAAGCGACAGTTCCTCGTGACCTGTATTCTTAAGCTGCTCCCTTGCAAGGTCAATTACCCTCTCCCTGGTCCTTTCCCTTACAGGTCTGTAGATCATTCCTGCCTGACAGAAGCGGCATCCTCTGGTGCAGCCCCTGAAGGTTTCAACGACTGCCCTGTCATGAACAGCTTCAACCATGGGAATAATGGGATTCACAGGAAAAGCGGATTCCTGAACGGAAGGAAGAATGGCGCGTTTAACTCTGTCGGGTGCCCCCTCGTAAAGTTTACATAATTTTGATATTGTTCCATCTTCATTATATTCAACTTCATAGAATGCCGGAACATAAACTCCCTGAAGCTTGACGGCTTCTTTGAGGAAATCTTCCTTGGAAGCGCCTTTTTTCTTCATTTCAGCGTAGAGATCCATGAACTTCGGAAGAAGTTCTTCTCCGTCACCTATAAGGAAGGCATCTGCAAATTCCCAGAGAGGCTCCGGATTATATGCGCAGGGGCCTCCGCAGACGATAAGGGGCATATCCTCTCCCCTGTCCCTTGCAAACACTGGAATTCCTGCCAGATCAATCATATTGAGGACTGTGGTAAAGGACATTTCATACTGGAGTGTGAAGCCCACCATGTCCATGTCCTTAAGAGGAGTTTTTTGCTCAAGGGAAAAGAGAGGGATCCCCTCCTTTCTCATGAGCTCCTCCATATCCGTCTGAGGCTGGAAGGCTCTCTGACAGTAGACCTTGGGCATGTCGTTCAGCACCTTATATATGATCTGAAGGCCGAGATATGACATTCCTATCTCATAGATATCGGGAAAACAGAAGCAGAAATTAACGTCCATGTCCTCAGGGTCCTTGAGAACGGAGTTTACTTCTCCTCCTATGTATCTTCCGGGTTTTTCAACCCTTTTAAGAAGCTTATCCAGTTGTGTCCTGATATCAGTACTCATCCCAGAATTCCATTTCGTAATCGTTGATTCTTATAGTGTCGCCTTCCTGAAGTCCCAGTTCCTTAAGACGGTCGATGGCGCCGTTCTTCTCTATATATTTATAGAGATATCTGAGGGATCCCATGTCGAAGAAATTGGTTGAATTGAAGATCTTGGTAAGCTGTTTGCCCTTGAGAGTATATACTCCCTCTTCTTCATCATAACCGCATTCGATCTTGTTCCAGTCGGGATCGTTCTCCTCAGCTTCGAAGTCGAAGTATTCGGGCTCGTCATACTCCAGAGGAGGATTCTTTGCGATCTCCTGAAGAGCATGAAGTGCTGCTGTGAGAACTTCTTTTACTCCTATATCAAGGGGCGCTGCCATGGGATAGCAGTCATAACCCTTGGCATTTACATATTCCTTGAATTCGATATATTTAGGATCATTCTCTCCGTCTTCAAGTTCATCGATCTTGTTGGCAGCCACGATCTGAGGCTTCCTTAAGATCCTGGGAGAGTATGCTTCAAGCTCAGCATTGATCTTATCGAAGTCGTCCTTGGGATCTCTTCCTTCAGATCCTGATACGTCAACCACGTGGATGAGGACCTTGGTCCTCTCGATGTGCTTGAGGAATCTGAAGCCCATTCCGGCGCCCTCAGATGCTCCTTCTATGATTCCGGCGATATCAGCCATAACGAAGTTCTCGTCATAGAGTGATACTACTCCGAGATTCGGATCGATCGTGGTGAAATGATAGTTTGCAATTTTAGGATTAGCCTGAGTGGCTTCCTTAAGAAGTGAAGACTTTCCCACGTTAGGGAAACCTACGAGGCCCACGTCAGCTATGAGCTTGAGTTCAAGGATGACGTCTCTTTCCTTAGCTTCTCCGCCTGCTTCTGCGAAGTTGGGAGCCTGACGGATGGAACTCTTGAAGTGGACGTTTCCGCGACCTCCCTTGCCGCCCTTGGCAGCAACGAAAGAATCTCCGTCTTCCACAAGGTCCTTCATTATACGGCCTGTCTCCTGGTCGATAACTACAGTTCCCATAGGAACTTTGATTATCAGGTCCTGACCGTCCTTGCCAAACTTGTTCCTGCTCATGCCGTTCTGACCGGCCTCAGCCTCATATTTTCTCTTGT
>CAMPCK010000130.1 GCA_946645735.1 uncultured Clostridia bacterium | reverse complement strand
TGCCCAGCACACCATGGCACTGATCCTTGAGATCACCAATAACGTGGGCTATTATACGGAGGCCATCCGTGAGGGAGCCTGGGTGAGATCACAGGACTTCACCTTTATAGATCGTCCTCTTATGAGGCTTAAGGGTATGAGTCTCGGTATCATCGGATACGGCGCCATAGGTAAGCGCGTGGCCCAGATTGCTGAGGCCTTCGGCATGAAGATCAATATCTACAGCCGGGATCCTGAAGAGACACTTAAATCCGATATACTGACGCTTCATTGTCCTGCGACACCGGAGAATACGGGGTTCATAAACAAAGAATTCATATCCCGCATGAAGGATGGGGCCATTCTCATAAATACCGCGAGAGGTGCTCTTGTAAATGAAGAGGATCTGAGGGACGCCCTTAACTCCGGAAAGCTGGCTGCAGCTGCAGCCGATGTAGTGAAGGGGGAACCCATGAGTGCGGACAGCCCGCTTCTTCATGCAAAAAATCTCTACCTGACACCTCATCTTGCCTGGTCGGATGCGGAAGCCAGACAGCAGATCATAGATACAGCAGCAGCTAACCTCAGGAGTTTCCTTGAGGGAGGCAGCTTAAACAGAATCGTATAAAGAAAGTATGGCCGCAGATTTTTTGCGGTAAAGATATTGAGACAGAAAGGCATAACATGGAAAACACCATCGTACTCTCAACCCATAACAAGGGAAAACTTGCAGAATTCGAAGGGCTGGCAGCCCGCCTGGGACTTAAGATCATAACCAGGGATGATGCCGGAATACCCCACGATTTCGATGTGGTGGAAGACGGTACCACCTTTGAAGAGAACTCATACAAGAAGGCCTATGAAGTCATGAAGATGTGCGGACTTCCTACCATGGCCGATGATTCAGGCCTCATGGTGGATGCCCTTAAGGGGGAACCGGGAGTTTACTCCTCAAGATACGGCGGAGTGGAAGGCGATGCAGTCAGAAACTACACCAAGCTCCTTAAGGAAATGGAAGGCCTTAAGGGTGATGAGAGAAAAGCTCACTTCACAACTGTCATCACTCTCATTTATCCCGACGGTGAGACCATCGTTTCCAAGGGAGAATGTCACGGACATATAACTGAAGAGCCAAGAGGGGACAAGGGATTCGGCTACGATCCTGTCTTCATTGCAGAAGGCTTTGACAAGACCTTCGCAGAACTCGGGCCCGAAATCAAAAACGGTGTAAGCCACAGAGCCAAGGCTCTTGAAGAACTTGAAAGGATCCTTGAGACCAGATAGAATTATGGATTTAAACTGGAACTGGAAAAGAAACTATAAAAAGCTGAAGGAAATCATCAAAAAGGTTTTTGATCAGCTGGGAGACCCGTACTATCAGGGTGCAGCGGCGACCATTGCATACTTCATGTTTCTGAGTGTATTGCCTATGGTCATTCTGGCATCCCAGGCACTGGGTCTTTTCAGCCTGTCCATAGATACCATTCTTAACTGGGCTGAGATCAACGTTTCCGGTTCAGGCTTTGAAATGATACAGAGTCTTTTGAGACACAGGTCTACGGGCACCAATAACCTGATTCTCATCATTATCGTCATGTGGGCTGCATCCCGCGCCAACATCTATCTGATCAGGCTTACAAACTACACGCTCTTTGACGGTCATATTATGGGAAAGGGATATATCCGTGACAGATTCAAGTCACTGATCACGGTGTTCATCGCCATCGCCGTAATAACTCTTTCAGTGGTAGTGCTGGTATATATTCCCATATTCCTCAACACTGCCTTTAATCAGAACGAGGTGACCAAAGCCATAGGAGACGTGTGGCTGGCCATGAGATGGCTGGTGGTTCTCAGCCTTTACTTCCTGGTTATCTCCGTGGTGTTCTATTCGCTTCCCACCTGGAGGGTGCCGTATTCAGAGATAGTTCCCGGAAGTCTCTTCACATCCATAGGGCTCATCGTTGTATCCTATCTCTTCAACTTCTATGTAAACCTGAGCACCAACTATGACATCCTTTACGGATCCTTCGCCAATGCAGTGGCTCTCATAATCTGGTTCTGGATCATGGGCTGGGTAATGGTCATAGGTATCATATTCAACCGCGTCTGGTGGGATGTGAGAAGTGAAAACAAAATACCCATTCCTGAGGACGTCATCGCCAGAAGAAGTCCTCTGGGATTTTTCTGATAAAAAGTCAAAACATTCCTTGAATAATAAGGAATTTTGTGATAATATATATGTTCGATAGTTGTATTTTTGGAAAGCGGGAGATATCATGAATCTTAATAAACATCCAGGTAAGTTATTCATTATTTCCGGGCCCTCCGGTGCCGGAAAGGGAACCATTGCAAACCGTATCCTTGAAGAGACGGATCTGGAGTTTTCCGTATCCATGACGACACGTAAGCCCAGGGAGGGCGAAATCGACGGAGTCCACTATTTCTTTGTTGAAGAGGAAGACTTCATGAAGAATATCGAGGCTGGCGGATTTCTGGAACATGCCCAGGTCTACGGGAACCGCTACGGAACTCCCAAGGGACCCATCCTTGAAAGACTTGAGAAGGGCATAGATGTGCTTCTCGATATTGAGATGCAGGGAGCTCTTCAGATCAAGGAGAACTATCCCGACGGCGTATTCATCTTCATCCTGCCTCCTTCAATGGCAGAACTCAGGAAGCGCCTGACGGGAAGAGGAACTGAGTCTCCTGAAGCCATAGAGCTCAGGCTCAGCAAGACCCTTTCGGAACTTGAGTACGTGGACAAATACGATTATCTCGTGGTGAACGGCGAACTCGATGAAGCCGTGAACCGCGTCAAAGCCATAATCATAGCAGAGCATTCCAAGGTGACCATGACACCTGAAGAACTTGTAAGAGAATATACAGAAGGAGATGCAGAATAATGTTATATCCATCAATCAACGAAATCAGAAAGAAAGCAGATTCAAGATATACTCTCGTTATCCTGGCAGCCAAGCGCGCAAGGGATATCATCGATCACAAGCCCATTCTTGCTGACTGTGATATCGATAAGCCCGTGTCCATTGCTGCACATGAGATCGCAGAGGATCTGATCACTTATAAGAGAGACGAAAACTAAGTCTTTACAAATCAGGCCATTGTTGATATAATGGCCTGGTGAATTTCATATACAGACGGTGAAGGAACCAGTAGCGTAGTGTAAGACCCTTACAGAGAGGCGCTCCGAGCATTCCGGCAAAAGATTTTTTGCATGAAATGCGGGCTGAGAGAGCGGCGGTGAAGCTATAGTGAATATCACTCCGGAGTCTGACATTCTTTTGAGAGGCGGCCTTGATAGAGGCTCGCAATTAGGGTGGTACCGCGGTTAATGATCGTCCCTAGCTTTTAGGGACGTTTTTATTGCTCCGAAAACCCTGCTAAAACCGTTTAAGAGGCTGCAGATGCAGCAAGTCATAAATATTTTACTTTGAAAGGAATAATCCATGTTCAGGAATTTAAACGACGCTCCTGTAAAGGACGTGCAGAATGAGCAGGTAGCTCAGTGGAAAAAGATCGACCTTCTCCATAAGTGCGAAAACGCCAGAGAAGGCAGCACTCCCTTCATCTTCTATGAGGGACCTCCGACAGCCAACGGCAAGCCGGGAATCCATCACATGATGGCAAGAACCTTAAAAGACTCCGTAAACCGCTACAAGACCATGCAGGGCTTCCAGGTAAAGCGTAAAGGCGGCTGGGACACCCACGGACTTCCCGTAGAGATCGAAGTTGAAAAGCAGCTGGGTTTCAACGGCAAGCAGGATATCGAGGAATACGGAATCAGAGAATTCAATGAGAAGTGCCGTCAGTCCGTTTTCAATTATCTTGAACAGTGGACTGAGATGTCAG
>CAMPCK010000129.1 GCA_946645735.1 uncultured Clostridia bacterium | reverse complement strand
TTATTCATATAAGTTTCCGTTATCCTGCCGAAAAGTGATGATACTGGCAGTATTTCTTCAGCCGTATCATCGTCTATCACATAATCGTATTTAAGACCTTCGTCTTCCAGGTCTATTTTCAGTCTGTCCGATATTTCGGATAGCCTGAATGCCAGTTTCTCTCCGAGATGCCGGTCGTCCAGGCTTATGAGGATGTTGATCATGTTCCCTCCTGGTCTGTAAATCAAAATACGCAGACATAAGTCTGCGTATCTGTTACATCCTTTTCTTTTTCGGTACGTTATCATAATAACACATCGATTTTTTCTTTTCAGTACAATTCCAAAAAAAGATTGCACTTTTTCAAAAACATTTTAAAGAAGTTTCAGGTTGACCGCCACGTGATACAGCAGTACCTGCTGCCACTTCTTCCAGGTGTTTACCGAATACCCCAGTTTCGAAGCCGGAACATCGCTCAGAAGCTTATCCCTGAGCCCGTTTCTGTATTTATCCGGCACCTCGTTGAAGGCCGACTCTATAGCTCTGATCCTTGATTCCGTCAGAGTTATTTCAGAAGCCCGGTTCCCTGTTATATCCGAGATGCTCCCACCTCTTGACATTATTGAGGATGGGTCGCTCGGCATGATCCCTGCTATATCGTATTCCAGATAAAGCAGTTTCCTTTTAAGTCTGGTCAGATCCTTGACTGCGTACAGCGCCTGTCTGTAGACTGTCTGCGGAAGCAGATATGAATTCCCCTTTTTTAACTGATAATCGTTCATCTGTTTGTCCTCACTTTCTTCTGTGTGAGTTCAAACTTCTGTAACCCCAATCGCAAATTAGGTTTATCACATCATTCGGCGGTTGTCAATGCCTTTTTCTTATCTCCTGACAGCGCGCATATTACGATTCCGGTAACCGTGAGCATTACTCCTATTACAGTGTACCAGCCCCATGGCTCATGAAGAACCATTATTCCGGCGACTACTCCCACCACGTTGATGGAATTGGTCTGTATGCAGGAAGCTACCGTGGATGATATCTTGTCCAGATTGTAGTTATACATTGCGTAGCAGAGAACTCCGCATCCCAGTCCCAGGAAAAGCAGCTGCCATGTGACCGGTCCTCCCTGAAGAAAGACCTTATACGGATGTAGCCCGTTTCCCATTACAAGACTCAGAATATTGAAGAAGATGCCTCCGCTCACCGACATGGCAAAAGATATCTCAATTACGGAAAACTGGTCTGAATTAAGGCTTACTCCCATGTTGTAATAAGCTCCTACAGTGATCGCGATCAGGAGGCAGATATAGCCGGTGATCTGCGAACTGTCGGAATCCGCCGCCCCCGGAAGTATCGAAAGCACTACTCCCGAAAAGCCTATCAGAACGCCTATGATCGCCATTTTTACGGGTACCTTTTTCAGGATAAGGAACTCCTCTACGATAACTATGATCGGAACTGCAGCTATAAGTATGGATGACTCCGTCGCAGTCGTCTTATCGACTCCAAGGCACTCGAACAGAGAATAACAGCATGGCTGGCATAAGACCAGAAGGAGCAATCCTTTGAGATTCTTCCCTTTGAATCTAACCTTCACGATACCAAGGGCAGCAGCCAGTAAATAAGCTGCCGCTGAGATACCCCATCTTGCGGCCAGTACCTCATACGTATCAAGTTCAGCTAAGGTTTCCTTTATTATGAGGAACGAAAGTCCCCAAAACAGTGCTACGAATATAAAAAAGAAATAAGAGATAAGTTTCTCGAGTTTATTATTCATATATTTTTTGTATCTCTGAGCAATGCGTGGATCCTGTAAGTGAGCATTTCAAGAGCGACCTGATTGAAGCCTCCCTCCGGAATGATGATGTCCGCATATTTCTTTGAAGGTTCAACGAACATCTCATGCATGGGTTTAACGGTCGTAAGATACTGGTCTACGATATTATCCAGCATACGGCCTCTTTCCTGGACATCTCTCAGGATCCTTCTGATTATTCTTACATCCGCATCTGTGTCTATAAAGACCTTGATATCGCAGAGATCTCTGAGTTCCGCGTTTTCGAAGATCAGGATCCCCTCTACTACGATGACCTTTGCAGGATAGACAGTGACCGTTTCATCCACCCTGTTATGGATGGTGAAATCATATACAGGTCTCTCTATGGTCTTCCCTTCAGCCAGTGCTTTGATATGTTCGATCATAATGTCCGTATCAAAGGCATTGGGATGGTCGTAGTTGATCTTTTTTCTTTCTTCAAAAGGAATGTCGTTACGCTGCTTGTAATAAAAGTCATGGCTCAGAATGCAAATGTCATCGTTGAACTCTTCCTTTATCTTTCTGATAAGAGTGCTCTTGCCGCAGCCGGTGCCGCCTGCAATACCGATAATTATCGCTTCCTTCATGATATCATCCCTTCGTTACTGTGGAACCGAGATTAAGAGATACCTTCTCAAGTTCCTGAAGAATATTGTTGATCTGTGTTAGCTTATCAGCGGTCATTTCCTTTGACAGAGCAGAATCCGTCTGAGCCAGGATGTTGTCGACGCCCTTCTGTATATCGGTGATCTTTGATCTGAGGTTTGTAAGTCCTTCCTCGTCAATTACTTCCTTGATCACCTGATCCTGAGCGATGAGTTCACCTGTTTCGAGCTCGAATTCCGAGTTGGCGAATATCGGTGTCGTGGAAAGACCAAGTCTTTCCTGTACAACCTTCGCGAAATCGATCTTTGACTGCTCTTCACCGTGTACCAGGAATATCTGCTTGGGAATCTTCTGGAATCCGCCCAGCCAGTCGAGAAGACCGTTCTGATCGGCATGTCCTGAGAATCCTTCAAGGTTGTGTATCTCTGCGGCCACCATTATTGTCTCACCGAAGAGTTTGACTTCCTTGGCCCCGTCTATGAGAGCTCTTCCAAGAGTTCCTTCAGCCTGATATCCTACGAAGACGATGCTGTTTCTGGAATCCCAGAGATTGTGCTTAAGATGATGTCTGATACGTCCTGCCTCGCACATTCCGGAAGCGCTGATTATGATCTTGGGCTCCCTGTTCATATTGAGGGCCTGTGATTCAGCGGTGCTTCTGGTGAATATGAGGTTCTTGAAATCAAGAGGATTATCACCTGAAAGGATAAGCTGCTTGGTCTCCTCATCGAATACCTGGGCATTCTTTCTGAAAACTTCTGTAGCTGTCGTTGCCATCGGACTGTCTATATATACGTAGAGATCGTCCAGCAGTTCCTTATATTCAGGATGATGCTCGTAGAACATGTTGAGTTCATAGATGAGCTCCTGCGTACGGCCTACAGCAAAGGCAGGTATGATGACGCTTCCTCCGCGTTTGACCGTATCCTTAATGATATGGATAAGTCTGTCTATCGAAGTTGAATTCTCAGGGTGAAGTCTGTTTCCGTAAGTGGACTCCATTATGAGGTAATCGGCCTTTTTGATCTTCTTGGGGTCTCTCAGAATAGGTCTGTTATTAACGCCCAGGTCTCCTGAGAATACTATCTTTGAAGTTTGCTCGTTCTCGGTTACCCAGATCTCAGTAATGGCAGAACCGAGTATGTGACCGGCATCGTTGAAGACGATCTTCATCTCGTCATTTATTTCCACCAGCTGATCATAGAGTATAGGCTTAACAAGTTTAAGCGAACGTTCAGCATCATCTACTGTATAAAGAGGTTCTACAGGAGGCTTTCCTGTCCTTGCGTTCTTCTTTGACTGCCATTCAGCATCCTTCTCATGGATGTATGCGCTGTCCAGGAGCATTACTCTGAGCAGATCCGCAGTCGCATCAGTGCAGTAGATATCTCCTTTGAATCCTCTCTTTACCAGAAGAGGTATCCTGCCGCAGTGATCGATATGAGCATGACTCAGTACCACTGCT
>CAMPCK010000128.1 GCA_946645735.1 uncultured Clostridia bacterium | reverse complement strand
GCTCTTCTCATCATAGAAGAAAGGAACGGCGGCTCTTCCGAGTCTCACATATGCAGGTCCCTTCATGGCGATTACCTGTTTGAGGAGTTCCCTCGCGGAAGCTCCGTCAGAAGGATTGACCACGGTCATTCCCGGGATGGTTCTCATGAGAGCCAGATCCTCGAAGGTCTGGTGAGAAGCTCCGTCCTCGCCTACGGTAATGCCTGCGTGAGTAGCGCATACCTTTACGTTGGCATGAGTGTATCCGATGGAGTTCCTGATTATCTCGAAGGCACGTCCTGCAGCAAACATTGCAAAGGTGGATGCGCAGACCGTCTTTCCTGATAAGGCGAGTCCTGCGGCTGCTCCGTACATGTTCTGTTCTGCGATACCGAAGTTGAAAAATCTCTCGGGATATACCTTCTTGAATTCTCCGGTCTTGGTGGAACCTGAAAGGTCTGCATCGAGAACTACGAGTTCAGGATACTGGGCTCCCAGCTCCACAAGTGTCTTTCCGTACGCTTCACGTGTTGCCATTTTATCAGCCATTACCACTCACCTCCCAGTTCTTCTACAGCCTGTTTTGCCTGCTCTTCATTGGGGGCCTTGCCGTGCCAGCCCGCCTGGTCTTCCATGAAGGATACACCATGTCCCTTATGGGTGGATGCAATGATCACAGTGGGCTTATCCTTGCATTCTCTTGCTTTCTTGAAGGCGTCGAGTATTTCGCTGAAATCGTGGCCGTTTATGGATAAAGTGTTGAAACCAAAGGCTTTGAATTTCTCGTCGATGGGTTTTACAGTCATTACGTCATCGTTTTTTCCGTCGATCTGAAGACCGTTCCAGTCAACGATGGCACAGAGGTTATCAAGATGATAGTGCCCTGCTGACATGGCTGCTTCCCATACTATGCCTTCCTGAAGTTCTCCGTCTCCAAGGAGCGCATAGATCCTTCCGGGATTGCCGTCGAGCTTGTTCGCAAGCGCCATGCCTATGGATGCGCTGAAACCCTGTCCGAGGGATCCCGTTGACATTTCAATGCCGGGAACCAGATCCATCTTGGCATGTCCCTGAAGGCGGGAGCCGAGTTTTCTGAGTGTCTGAAGCTCAGCCACATCAAAATACCCTCTCTCTGCCAGAGCCGCATACTGAACGGGAGCTGCATGACCCTTGGAGAGTATGAGCTTGTCCCTGTCAGGCTTTGACGGATTCTCAGGATCCACATTCATTTCGCTGAAATAAAGAGCAGTAACGATATCTGCTGCTGACAGGGATCCGCCGGGATGGCCGGAACCTGCAGCGAAGACTTCTTTAATGACATCGATCCTGATCTTTTTTGCCGTTTCTTCCAACTGCTTATAGTCCATTTTGTTCCTCCAGAATATTTTTAAAAGCCAAAGGTATTCCCTTGAGAATATCTCTGGATATCAGACTGTATTCTCCCACTTCCTCTGCCATGAGATCTCCTGCCAGACCGTGGATATACACGCCGGTCATTACGGCGTTTCTGACGCCCTGCCCAAGAAGTGCAGCTATGATGCCTGTAAGAACGTCTCCCGAGCCTGCTGTTGCCATGCCCGGATTTCCTGTGGTATTTACGAATACGGGATCCAGCGCTCCGCCGAACATAGGTCTCACAAGGGTCCTTGAACCCTTGAGAACTACTGTCGCTCCCGTAATATAATATAATTCATTTAAAATTTCTTCTCTGCCGTTCTCTTCTATTCTGAAGTCTTCATCATCCTTAAGAAGTCTGGCAGCCTCCCCCATATGAGGGGTGATAACGGTTCCGAGTCCCCTCAGGCATCTGTCCTTTACGCGGTCCTGCCAGTGATTGTATGAGACCACATTAAGGGCATCCGCATCAAGCACCATGGGGCACTCAGCCTTTTCAAGGATCTCGTCGAGAAGGCTTACGGCATCCTCTCCCGTTCCGAGTCCGGGACCGATAACTACGCAGTCATATTCTGAAAGATCGGGGATTCCCTTGCTTCTTTCCTTGATGACCACCTCCGGAACTGCCACCTGGACCTGAGCCATGATCTCGTCAGGCACCAGGGCATAAACAAGTCCCGCTCCGGAGCGCAGAGCTGCTTCGCAGGATAAAATACAAGCCCCGGTCATAGTCCGCGAGCCTGCAATAATGAGCACACGGCCAAAATCACCCTTATGGGCTTCGGTCCTGCGCTCGGGTATAAAGTTCTTTACCAGTTCTTTAGTGATCTCTTTCATGACGTTTCCTCCTTAAAGTCCAAGGAACAGCGTTGCCATAGCGAAGTAAATGGTAAGGGCTACGGCGTCCGAAATTGATGATATGAATGGATTGGCAATGAGAGCCGGGTCCAGACCTATCTTTTTAACTATGAGGGGCACCATGGACCCCAGAACTTTGGCAAAAATAACTATAAAGATCATGGCCGTGCAGATAGTAAGAGCTATCAGCGGGCCGTTTCCGTCCAGGAAGACGATTCTTAAGAAGTTGAAGGCGCTCAGGATCACGCCCACCAGGGCTCCGATCCTTACTTCCTTCCAGAGGATCTTAAGGGTATCCTCCAGGTCCACCTCTCCCGTGGCAAGACCTCTGATGATAAGGGTCGCTGCCTGGGAGCCTGTGTTTCCGCCTGTTCCCATGAGCATGGGCATGTAGGCTACGAGGCTTATTACCTTTGAAAGCTTTCCTTCAAAGGAGGTGACGATCATTCCCGTGAAGATGTAGGCCACCATGAGGATGAGAAGCCACGGCAGACGGTTTTTTGCATGCTGCCATACGCTGATATCCAGATAGTCGCTGTCGGAGGTATCGGTAACGTCTACGATACCGGCCATACGCTCGATATCCTCGGTGTTCTCTTCTTCGATAACGTCGATGATATCGTCTACGGTGATGATACCGACAAGTCTTCCTTCCTTGTCCACGACAGGCATGGCCAGGAAGCCGTACTTCTTGAACTCGTCCGCTACCTCTTCCTGGTCATCGTATACGTTAAGGTATACGAAGTCGGAATGCATGATGTCCCTGATTTTCACGTTGTCGTCAGCGACAACAAGGGTCGACAGGGAAACGATTCCTATGAGCTTGCGGCCCCAGTCCTTAACATAGCAGGTATAAATGGTCTCAGCATCCATTCCCACCTTCTTGATATGAGCCATGGCCTCTGCCACGGTCATATCCTTATCCAGGCTGATGTACTCAGGAGTCATAAGGGATCCTGCGCAGTCATCGGGATAGTTGAGGAAGGAATTTATGAGATGTCTCTCCTCTTTAGGAGTATTTTCAAGTATGGTATTAACGATATTGGCTGGAAGTTCCTCCAGAATATCGATCTTATCGTCGAAGTCCAGCTGTTCAACTATGTAGCTTAACTCCTTGGTTGTGATCTTCTCTACGATCTTTAACTGATCGTCAACGGGAAGAAACGAGAACACTTCTACAGAAACATCCTTGGGAAGCAGTCTGTAGCAGACCATGGTGCTCTCAAAAATATCATCATCATCCAGTAATTCCTCGAACATTTCCGCGATATCGGCTTCATTGTACTTGAGCATCTCGTCGCGGACCATGAAATATTTCTTTTCACTGATCAGTTCAAGGATCTTTTCCATGGATTCTTCCAGGGCCTGGTCGCGGTCCTGCATGATCATCTGATCCATAGGCTTACTCCTTTCCGGCCTGAATGCAGCCGGAAAAGATAGTGATCATTCTACTTTCAGCAGCAAAAACAGACCTGTTTTATTTGTTTTTTACACAAGTGTACCGGTATTCGGTTCCCATCGGGGACAGTATCCATTTTTTGCTCCTTTCTTTAAATATGTGCATGAAAGAATATGCCCTTGAATAAAATGCATATAAGGGCATACTCCCACTTATACTTTAGTCTAATAATTATACCCCTTTTTTAATGGTTTTGGCAAGGGATTTTAACAAGAAAAAGCGGCTCATTTCTGAGCCGCTTCGGAGATTCAAGTTATTGTAAGGTTTATACAAGTCCCTGAGCCATCATAACTTCAGCA
>CAMPCK010000127.1 GCA_946645735.1 uncultured Clostridia bacterium | reverse complement strand
TTTTGTGAGAGTCATTGTAGAAAAAATAATATAGTTTTCTACTGTAATTAGGTAATCAGAGCCCCCGCCAAACAGCAATTTACAAACACCAATCCAATGAACAGACAGGAATTAATCGACAAACTGAATGAATATGGGTTTCCCAGATCGGAATATATGATTCTTTCTGGTGGGTCCCTGCTTTTGAGGGGGCTCAGGGAGGAGACCGCGGACATCGATATGAGCGTGTCCCGGGAGCTTGCTGAGAAGCTCGATCTGGAACACTGTCCCAAGGATGAACTGGGGTGTTTTGTGCCCTTTGAGGATGTTCAGATGAAGGCTGACATGGAATCCAGGAATTTCGATGTAGTGGATGGATTCCGCTGCCAGACTCTTGAGGATATTCTCAAACTTAAGCGCAGGCTCATGCGTCCGAAGGATATCAAGGATATCGAAAGAATCGAAGCCTGGCTGAACAGCGAAAACAATAATTTGTAAAGGAACACCCATGGGAGACAATTCACAGGAAAAACTGAAAATCGAACTGGTTGAAAGGAAACCCTCCGGCAGGGCAACTTTCAGGATGGAGAATGATCACCTGATTATCATGCTCTCCAGCCTGGGATGCCAGCTTATTTCCATAAGGATGAAGGAAGCTGACGGCGGGCTTACCGACCTGATACTCACTCCCAAGGACCCGGAACATCCGGAGAATGACGGCTCATATATGGGCTCCGTCGTGGGAAGAGTCGCAAACCGCATAAGAGACGGGAAGTTCACCTTGAACGGCACGGAGTACAGCCTTGCAAGAAACAATGGAAAAAATCATCTTCACGGCGGAGACAGGGGATTCAGTACAAAGTATTTTGCATACAAAACAGAAAAGGATGGCATAACTTTCTCCTACGACTCACCTCATATGGAAGAGGGGTATCCGGGGAATCTCCACGTGGATATAAAGTATATCCTTAAAGGCGAAACACTTGGGATAATTTACTCCGGTTACAGCGATGAAGACACCATAGTAAACCTCACGAATCACATGTATTTCAACCTGTCGGGCAGCAAAAGCATCCTGGGCCACAGCCTCATGATAAAGTCCGGCTGCTACATGCCGGCTGACAGCGAAGGCCTGGTTACCGGGGACTTTATGGAGACCGAGGGTACGGCTTTTGATTTCAGCGAGCCTCAGGTCATAGGGGAGCGCATGGACATGGAGGACCCTCAGATAAGGAGCGCCCACGGCTTTGACCATGCCTTTGTGCTTTCCTCCGGGGAAGACCAGATAGTGCTTACGGACTCAGGCTCCGGACGTCAGGTGATCATTTCGACAGATATGCCCGCGGTGCACGTCTATACTGGGAACTACCTTTCAGACGGCGCAGCAGGGGAGGACGGAAGTCATTATGAGAATTACGAAGGAATCGCTCTTGAAACGGAGTTTTTTCCTGATTCCATAAACGTAGAAAAGGACCCCTCCGTGATTCTCAGAAAGGGTGAAACCTATCACTCTGAAACCCGGTATACCTTCACCCGCCTCACGAAATGATCTGATCCGGGAATGTTTTGCGGAAACATAAAATGCTTTAGATGATTCTCTATTTATGATATACTGAACCAAAAGAAACCGGAACCAATGTAAGTATTACCGAGGGAAAAACCATGAAAAGCAATTCATTCATAAACTATATAAAAGCCATGGATACATCTGAAGTCAGCAGGTGTATTCTTTGCTACGATCCGGCTTGTACCAAGGCCTGCCCTCAGAAGGCACCCGTAGGCGAGATACTTAGATCCATGTATTTTGATAACTATGTCGGAGCCTTAAGAATGATAGGAAACACGGACTGCACCTATTGCAATGCGCCTTGCGAAAAAGCCTGCGTGCTGAACAAGGATGGAGCGCCCGTTAAGATAAACAAGGCTATAATGAACCTGCTAAGCGGGGAGGATTTTCTTCCGAAGGAAAAAATCGGCGAAGTGGATGTTTCGACGGACATCTGCGGAATAAAACTCGAAAATCCTTTTCTGCTGTCATCCTCCGTTGTGGCCAGCACCTACGACATGTGCAAAAGAGCTTTTGAGGCAGGCTGGGCAGGAGCGTCGTTTAAAACCATCTGCAGCTTTCCTCAGCACGAGGCTTCCCCCAGATTCTCATCCATAAGAAGCCATGCCAATTCTTTCTGCGGATTCAAGAATATAGAACAGCTCTCCGACCACAGCGTAGAGGAGAACATGGAGATATTCCGCAAGCTCAGGGAAGAATTTCCCACCAAGGTAATCATTGCTTCCATCATGGGGCAGAACGAGGAGGAGTGGACTGCTCTTGCAAAGAAATGCGAAGAGGCAGGCGCCTCTGTCATCGAGCTTAATTTCTCATGCCCCAATATGGAATCTGACAGCCTGGGAGTGACCATCGGTCAGTCCGAGGAACTCATCGAGAAATTTACAAGAGCAGCCAGAAAAGGCACAAGTCTTCCTGTGCTTGCCAAGCTGACGCCCAATATCACCGATATGGTGCCCATGGCCCTTGCAGCCAAGCGGGGAGGAGCGGACGGCATATCTGCCATCAATACCATCAATTCCATAACAGGCGTTGATATAGAAACACTGGTTGCCCAGCCCGCTGTCCAGGGCAAATCCATCGTGGGCGGATATTCCGGGCCGGCAGTGAAACCCATAGCCCTCAGATTCGTATCAGATCTCAGCGGATGCGATGAATTAAAAGGCCTTCATATCAGCGGAATGGGAGGGATCGAGACCTGGAGAGATGCTTTGGAATTCCTGCTTCTGGGTGCGGGAAGCGTTCAGATGACAACTGCAGTAATGCAGTACGGATACAGAATAATAGATGACCTTCTGGAAGGCCTGGCAGAATATATGAAGCGTAAAGGCATCCGCTCTGTAAAGGACCTCATCGGAGGAGCCGCCAGAACAGTGGTGGATCATCAGAGCATAGAGCGCGGAACCATCGTATTCCCTGTTTTCTATACATAATTATGCAGCGGCTGCGGAAGATGCTATGTGTCATGCCTGGACGGCGGTCATCACGCCATTAAGTTTGATCCTGAAACCCGCAGGCCCAAGCTCGACGGAAGCAAATGTGTAGGCTGCCATCTCTGCAGACTTGTGTGCAGGTTCGGTGCCATAGGCGAAGCCGACAGGGCAGTAAGAAAGCGTTAAAAATCACATCACTTAAAAAACCTGGTCCCCGCGGCCAGGTTTTAGTTTGGGTAATTGATGCCTTGGCTGGCATTGCATACTAAAAACCAGGTACTGATAATCACAGAACAAGTAATACAACAGGACCCGCACGGTAAGCGCGGGTCTTTTATATTTTGCATAAACTCCTCCGGCAGGCCCACAAATATGCAAAGTATTTTTATACTTTTGTAAGATTTATGATATAATAAGAACAATAAATTGTTGTGTTCGTTTGATCCGGAGGACTTCAGAATCATGAAAGGCAGAGCTTTAAAGGGAATAGTCCTTGTTCTTCTGGCAATGTCAGTATTCCTTGCCAGCGGATGCGCTTCAGAAAAACACTACAGAGCCGTCGAGAAAAAGGCACTGGAGTATTATCAGGATAAATACGGCCTTGAGGATATTACGGTCACGGATTCCTATAAAGCGGGGAACTCTGGTCTCTTCGGATATCTGGATGTGGAAGACCGTGCCTATGAAATGAGCGACGGGAACTCAGTCTTCTGGGATGAAGACAATGAAAGATTCTCCGACAACGCTCAGGCGGATGAGATCAACGAAGCCTTCAGAAGCCAGATCCTGGAGCCGCTTCTTTCGGAGTTTACGGTGCCCTTCAAGGCTTCAGGGAAGGTCCTCCTTAACCGTACAGGCCTGGACTCCTTCGATGAATGCGTTTTTACAGATCTCTATGAAGGGGACATAAATTCTTTTCTTAAGAAAGTGAAGCCCCAGATATGGGAGCTGTTCTTTGCACTGGAGACAGAGGACCGTGAGAGAGGGGAGAAGGAAATCACGGATTTCTATAACTCTCTTGGAGAAT
>CAMPCK010000126.1 GCA_946645735.1 uncultured Clostridia bacterium | reverse complement strand
CAGCAGTATCTCGCCATAGGTAGCATTGTCCAGTCCTTCTACAGTGGCGATACCGTCTCCCACGGTGGTTACGATACCTACCTCCTGAGCAAGAGCTTCAGGAGTCCAGGACTTGATGGTCTCTTTGATAAGAGGGATGATATTCCCGTTAGTTTTGGGGACCTTTACCAGAGTATCTCTCAACTGCTGGAAACGTCCTCCTACTGACCAGTCATATACCTCATTCCCTACTTCAAGTCTGAAGCCTCCGGGGAAAGCCTGACTCTTTTCCCATTTGAATTCGATACCCTCACCATAGCGCGCAGCTATGAATTTCTCGAACTTCTGGGTCTGCTCCTCATTGGGAGCTTCAAGGGAATAAAGGATAGCTGTCTTATTGATATTCTCATTACTGCTCATGCTTTGATCCCCTCTCTTCTGCCAGATCTACAGCAGACAGGAACTGATCGAAGGCTTCTCCCGCAGTCTGCTGAAGAATGATCTTTTCGGTAGCATCCGTAACCATCTCGGAGATCTCTGTCTGAGCTTCCTCGATGATCCTGTTCTTCTCTTTCTCAGCCTGGTCCTTGGCTTCTTTGATGATCCTTTCGGCCTCATCCTTTGCAGCCCTGACCTGCTTCTCTCTGTTGGCTTCTATCTCAACTCTGTTCCTGGACTTAAGTTCAGAGATCTCAGACTCGGCTTCTGCCATCCTGGTCTCATACTGAGCCTTGGTCTCCTCTGCCTGTTTCAGATTTTCTCTGGCCTCATCATCTATATCTTTATACTCCTGCTGACGTTTAGCCATGAAATTCTTCACGGGCTTATACAGAAGGAAGTAAAGTATAGCAAACAGGATCAGGAAGTTCAGGAGATGCAGAAATATCTGAGTGAAGTTTATATTAAGTGGTAAATTGCTCATCTCCCGGCTCCTTTACAGTACGAAGATAATAAGTATAACTACGAGCAGCGCATAAATGATAGCGGTCTCAATGAATACCAGACCCAGCATGAAGGTGGATCTTATCTTACTTTCAGCCTCAGGCTGACGGGCGATACCCTCAGAAGCTCCGCTGGCTGCCAGACCCATACCCAGTCCTCCGCCAAGGGCTGCCAAACCGATAGCGATCGCAGATGCCAGACCTTTATTTATGCCGCCTTCTTCCTCTGAAGCAGCTTCTTCTGTTGTCTGATCATCAGCAGTGTCAGCATATGCCAGTGTATTCATACTTACGAATCTCATAGCCATAAGTGCCAGCAGCAGTACCATAGCGAATACCAATACGAATCTTAATGTTCTGTTCATTTTTCTTTCCTCCGAAATTTATTATCTCGATTTTATTCGTTTCATGCAAGTTTATGTGTTTCTGACACCTCTCCATAGAAGAGAGATACCAGCATTGTCAGTACGTAAGCCTGTATAAGCGCGTGCAGACAGGTGAACATGACGCCCACCAGCACAGGCAGTACATAGCTCAGGGCCGTATAGTGATATACCAGCTCAGTTACCAGTGCTCCTGAAAGCAGCGCTCCGAAAAGTCGGAAACTCATGGAGATGGGAAGTGAGAACTCCTTGAGAGTCTTGAAGATTCCCTTGACCCCGTTGGCCGCTATGCCTCCCGTCATTATGAACAGGTACGAGGTGCAGCCCATCATGATGGCTCCGTTTATGTCCGAAAGCGGCGCGGGAAGCGCTACTGAATTACCCGTGGTGGTCACCACCTGGAATCCGAAGAGTTCGAACATCGTGCCAGTAAAGATATATACACCGGCAGCGAATACATACCCTCCCAGGATCCCGTTTAAGTGCGGGCTGTTGGACTTGGCCAGATTATCGAAGAATCCTACCAGAGTCTCCAGAAGCATCTGGAATTTGCCGGGCACCATGGTGAACCGCGGAATAACGAATATTCTTACTATCAGGGCGAACAGTGCCAGGACACCTGTTACGGTGAAGGCTGCTACAAGCCCCGGGTTAACTTCCATGCCAAAGATGTTTACCCTGAATGTGTCATGCAGTACGGCGTCTCTCATGACAGTCTGGATATCCTCTTCCTCCCCGGCATTTCCCGCCGTGAGCACGATACCCAGAATGAGGACCGCCGCGATCACCCCGAAGATGATCAGCATCATTCTGCGTTGTTTTTTATCCATATCTACTCCTTAAAGGGCGAAGAATTCGGACCGTTTGTCCCGATCCAGTACCCTAAGTTCAAGATCTCTGCCAACCAGGAACCCCTGCTCCTCCAGTATGTTCCTGACAGTGATCAGCGCCTGCTCGGGGGTATTGTTCTCCTTACTGAGATGAGCAAGGAACACCAATGGTCTCCTGCCTTCTTTAAGCACCCCTGTAAGCGCGTGGGCGCAAGCCTCATTCGAAAGGTGACCCACGTCTGAAAGTATCCTTAATTTAAGTGGGTAAGGATAACTGCCGTAGAGGAGTATGTTCCTTTCATGATTCGCTTCCAGCGCCAATATGTCGCAGTCCCGGATATGCTCGAATATATTCTCTGATATATATCCGGTATCCGTTACCACTGCAGCCTTGCGGCCGCCTGAAGAGAATGTATAGGTCACAGGCTCATCCGTATCATGGGACAGATCAAACACATCTACCTTTATGTCGCCTGACTCCACCACATCACCGGCACTGACTTCAATAAGCCTCTCATAAGGAAGCGGGCTTATTTTAAGCACCAGGCTTTCAAGCGTTCCCTGTGAAGCATACACCGGGCAGGATGTGTTTTTCAGAAGGGTTTTCAACCCTTTGACGTGATCCGTATGATCGTGGGTAATGAAGATCCCATGGATGTCTTTAAGGCTGAGCCCCAGGCTCTCCAGCCCCGCCCTGATGGACTTACAGCTTATGCCACAGTCAAGTATGAGATTGGTGTGTTCACTTGTGATAAGATAACAGTTACCGGAACTGCCGCTTGCCAGTGAACAGAAGCCAAGATCCATAAATCCTCCTATAATCGCTCTTCTACAACCTTGTATTATATCACAAAAAAATCAAAAATCCACTTTGCAATTGAAAATTTGCGATATTTTAATGTGAAGATTCAGTGATAACTACTTTCGTTAATAAATATCTGTTTTTATTATGAACTTCCGTTCTAGCATATTTTATCAGATTTAAAATTTTGCTTATTTTTTGTACTTAGCATCTATGATATAATTAGTCAAAGTATAAAGGGGGCAAGAAGAATGTCTAAAAATACTAAACACGTCCTTGGCGAATCCCTCAAAAAACTACTTCAGAAGAAGCCTCTCAACAAGATCACGGTTACAGAGATAGTATCGGATTGCGGGCTTAACCGCATGACTTTCTATTATCATTTCAAAGATATTTATGATCTTTTAGAGTGGGTATGTCTTGAAGATGCAAGAAGTGCTCTGGCAGGAATGCCGAGTTCCTATGACAACTGGAAAGAAGGTCTGTATAAGGTCTTTCAGCTTGTACTTGATAATCGAACATTTGTCATGCACGCATATTACTCAATGTCCAGAGATTATCTGGAAATGTATCTCTACCGTCTGACCGACTCACTGTTCATTACAGTTATTGAACAGATGGACGGCGAACACGGCCTGAATACTAAGGACAAGGAATTCATAGCTTCATTCTATAAATTTGCTTTTCTTGGGATCATGCTGAACTGGATCGAGAATAATATGCAGGAAGAACCTAAGGACATAATCGACAAACTCTCGATTCTTGTAGAGAACAATCTGGCCACTGCAGTGCAGAATTTCAAGACCCGATGATTCTTGTGTTTTAAATTACGATTGTACCTTTTTATTTCCATATGTTAAACTTTAGAAAAACTCCGGCTCGTCCGGAGTTTTTCGTTTTTTCTTGGCGCTCTGCTCCAACCCCTTGTAAACAGTGGTGGAGTTCTTGCTTATTTCTAGTTAAATTCCGGCACTTCAGCCATGCTCCGGAAGCCCTTGTATTTTTTTAGATACTTGATTAAATTGTTAATGGTTTCACTTGCTTTTGCACCCTGTTTTTGTTATTATCTATAGGTATGTACTTA
>CAMPCK010000125.1 GCA_946645735.1 uncultured Clostridia bacterium | reverse complement strand
TTCCCTTCCTGACAAGATAATCCTTCATTACACGGGCTTCCGACGGCTTCTCTTCGCTTCCCTTTCCTCCGCTTGCAATGATCATAGTATCATGGCCGGACTTTTCAAAAACCGCAGCTGCCTTATCTAGTCTTCTGGTCAGATCATAGGACAGTCTGTCAAAGCCGCTGACCGGTCCCCCGTGAACAATAATATAGTCAAAGTCATGCTTTAGCGGGAGTATTCTGGAAACCAGCCCGAAAAAAGGAAATGAAATAAACACCGAAAAAAGGTATATAACTGTAAGTATGACAAACAGAGCAAGCTTCGGGACTGTACTCAGATCACCTCCCAGAATTGCCAGCCCTGCTGATGCCGTAACAGTCATGGTCAGGCCTATTGCTATGGCAAAGGCATTGATCATATGCTGCGGCCTGAAGATGCAAAGACCGCAAACCATGATCCAGCACACAATCATTATTGGTATTAAAGTTTTTGTGTTAAATATTAATCCTGCCATATAATACCTTTAATTAGGTTTATTAATTATATTATAAGCCTTTTCCATATAAATTCAACAAAAGGTTGTATTACTCATTATCGTCCTTATCAGAAACCATAACATTATCAACGGTGTCAGATGGCATATCATTCCCGGTGCTCTTTACGATGACGTAATCCATGTCTGATCTGCGCTTTTTTGATCTGATAACTATTATTGCAATTACAGCAATGATCACAATAAGAGCAATGATTACAGGAAGCACTGGAACAGAGTGATCATTGTTATATACCGATTCACCGGGTCCCATTTCAGGAGTGCGTTCATGTTCAAAGAATACGAAGTCATCCTTCATGGTGCCGCCTTTGGATTCCACGTAAGCCTTAAGGTCATCTTCCACCATTCCGAAGGGACGCGGACCATTGTTCAGAACCTGATAGTGGAATTCTTCAAGGTTGAAATCATCTCCCAGGGCGGACTGAACGCGTTCTCTGAATTCCCAGAATTTGCATACACCATATCCATAAGGAAGATATGAGCCGGGCATTTCAATGGAAACATCATGGATGTCCTGGGCAAAGCTCTTGTCGAAGCCAACGGTTTCAAGCCATTCTCCCACGTCTTCCACGGTGTATCCGAGTCCGTTGACTGCTATATCTGCAGCTCCGTACATGGCATATGCCATAATATCATCCAGAGCCAGCAGCTCCGCTGACATGTGATCCAGACTGGATCTGTCCAGCATGACCTTTTCTACATAGTTGGCCCAGCCTTCTTCATATCCCATAAATGACATTTCATGTCTGAGAGGCACGTAGCTCTCCTGAGCCTGATGCCAGGTAAACTGATAAAGGTGCCCGGGGAAGCCTTCATGTGCCAGGGTATAGTAAAGAGTGTTAATATCCTGTGTCTGCTCCTTGTTAACGCGGATAATATTCTTTTTGATATTATCCACAGGTGCAGGAATATAATAGGCCATGGCAAAATCATTGGATCCCGGAGGAAGATATGAAGGGGTATAATCCACATCAGGTCCTTCAGGGAAATCTTGCATATGATTTCTGAGATATTCAAGGATATCGTCAAGATCGTTGAGATCTTCAATAACGGCCGGTTCCTTGAAATCAGGATTGGTTTCTATAAGGTCCTCATAGTATGCATAGAGTTCCTTTAAAGCCTTGGTAAGATATAAGAATATTTCTTCCATGGACTCGTCAGAACTTGTGTAGTACCTTACAAGGTTCTCATAATATGTCTTTCCCTCGTTGTCATTATCTGTATATTCGAGAAGAGCGCCGGTTTCCACGCTCCTCTTGCCCTTTAGTGTGGAGAGGAAGGTTCTGACATCCCTGTATGCCGGTATCAGCTGGTTAATAACAATATCCTTATTCTTTTCTTTATATTCTTTCCTTTCGGAATCAGATATGCCGTCAAATTTATCGATATAGTCGTTGAAATTAAGGATCATGGGGTTCTCTTCCCCCTTCTCAACAAACTCGTTGAGTTCGGTCATTTCATCCTTATAGCCGAGATCATCGAGAAAATATCCTTTTTCAGCCTGCTGACGAGTTAATTCCTTCATCTGATCGATATATGACGGAAGCTCTGAAACCAATGTCAGATAATCCTCCACATCCTGCTTGGTGTTGAAACCGAAGTCTGCGAAATAATCGGTAACGTTTGAAAGATATCCCGTATAGGGTCTGAACATGAATTCCAGATCCGGATAGCTGTACATACCTATGAGGCATTCCAGATAGTTCTCATAGGCATAGTAGTCTGTTTGTCTTGCTTCGCTGAGTTTCTCAGGGTCGAACTCGTGAAGCTTGTTCAGGGCTTCCTCAGCGAGTTCCACTGTCTCCTTAAACTCATCATAGTTAATGTCTCCCAGAGTGACCTCGGGCTTCTCAAGGCCCATTTTTTGCCAGTCGCTTACTGAACTGTGCATGGTAAGGTAGTCATCTTCCATGGTGTCCGCCCATTCCTTCTGAAGGAATGCTTCGAAATCCGATTCCGTATCTGCAGATGCAGGTACAAAACTCATGGTTACCATAAGGAGAGCCATGATTATGACAACAGTCTTTCTTAAATGTTTTCTCATTTTACACCTTTCCTTTATTATAAAATGCGAACTTGGTTATTTCACTTCTCTTTTCACACCAAAGGTGCGCTTTCTGTGCGCTTCTCCTGCTTTAATGACGTTTCTCGTTATACGTTCGCGCTTTTCTTCAGCCGTCATCTTTCTCATGCGCTGAAGTCTTCTGTCCTTCAGTCTGTCCGCCATGCGCTGATATAAATCGTACATATCATTACCTCCTCATCACTTTACTTTTGATAAAAGGCATATGCATTCCGTGTGTTTGGTAAATGGGAAATTGTCAAAGGGTTTGAGATAAACTGCATGATAGCCGTAATACTCAAAATATGCCAGATTCATGGCAAGGGTCTTGGGATTGCAGCTGATATAAAGTATCTCATCCACCCCGTAGGAGATTATCTTGTCCAGGGCCTTTTCCTGGATGCCGGCTCTCGGAGGATCTACAACGATGACATCCGGTTTCTCGAAGTCTTGTCCTTCAAGCACCTTGTACACGTCTCCTGCAAAAAACTCGCAGTTTGAAAGTCCGTTAAGAGCCGCATTCTCCCTTGCTGCCTGAACAGCCTCCTCCACTATCTCAACGCCCAGGACTTCTCTGGCCTTGAGAGCCATGATCTGGGAAATGGTACCCGTTCCGCAGTAGAGGTCGAAGACTCTCTTTCCCTCGATTCCGGGTATAAGGGCCAGAGCTTCTGAATAAAGTCTTGTTACAGCTTCCACGTTGGTCTGGAAAAAACTGAAGGCGCTTACCTTGAACTTAAGACCAAGAAGCTCCTCAGTGTAATAGTCCCTTCCCCATATGGTCGTAACTCTGTCGGGAACTACGGCGTCTGCCAGGGTATCACAGTCCGTCCTTAAGACTCCCACTACCTTATTCTCAAGCTTGAGACCCAGTATCATGTCAGCATAGGCCATACTGTCAAACCTTGATCCCGAAGCCTCATCTGAAGCAGTAACGATGTTTACAAGGATCTCCCCTGTGTTTACCCCTCTTCTCACTATGAGATTCCTCATGAGGCCCGCATGGGATTTTTTGTTGTACTTGGGATATCCCATTTCATCTACGAAATCCAGGGTCGCCCTGAGTATTACATTGAAATCAGGGTGCACCAGCTGGCAGTGATCCACAGTTATAATAGACATGAAATGGCCTTTTTTGTGCATTCCAAGGGTCGTCTCCCCATCCTTCACAAGGTCTCCGAAGGTATATTCCATCTTGTTCCTGTAGGCATACTGGGAAGGACAGCCTTCAATGGGATCCACCCTGTCCGGTGTCACATTGTTCTTCTTAAGAAGGAAGCTCACGTCCGTTTCCTTGGTCTTAAGCTGCTCCTCATAGGACATTCCCTGATAAATGCAGCCTCCGCAGAACTCATCATGAGGACATATTTCCAAAATTGAATTATTTATATTATCTGAATTGATCATTTTACCTCTTAAATATTATTTATCTTTAAGATACATCTCAAGGGTATA
>CAMPCK010000124.1 GCA_946645735.1 uncultured Clostridia bacterium | reverse complement strand
ACCATACAAAGCATGATTGAAAAAGCCTGTGAAATGGCATAAAATATATTTGCATTAATGATCAAGGAGGCAGATTTCAATGGAAATGATCAACAGAGCAAGACGCATGAGAAGAAATCCGCTCATAAGAGGCATGGTAAGAGAGACCAGAGTCTCCAGTGACGGACTCATCTATCCTATATTTTTTGAAGAAGGAAAGGACATCAAGGCCCCTATAGCAAGCCTTGACGGCCAGTTCCGCTACAGTCCCGACAGAGCTAAGGAGGCCATCGACGAATGTCTTGAACACGGCATCAACAAAGTCATCCTCTTCGGTATCCCCAAGGAAAAGGATGAAGTAGGCACCCAGTCCTTTGTTGATGACGGCATCGTTCAGCAGGCAGTAAGAGCCATCAAGGATGAATACAAGGATGACGTATATGTGGTAACTGACGTATGCATGTGCGAATACACATCCCACGGTCACTGCGGAATTCTTTGCGGCCATGACGTTGATAACGACAAGACCCTTGAGTATCTTCAGAAGATCGCCGTATCCCATGCAAGAGCAGGGGCTGATATGGTAGCTCCTTCTGACATGATGGACGGAAGAGTAGGCGCTATCCGCCATGCCCTTGATGATAACGGATTCCAGAACACAGCTCTAATGAGCTATGCTGTCAAATACGCATCCAAGTTCTACGGTCCCTTCAGGGATGCTGCAGGTTCAGCTCCTTCCTTCGGAGACCGCAAGACCTATCAGATGGATCCCCATAACATCAGGGAAGCCATGAAGGAAGCAGCCTATGATGAGGAAGAGGGAGCAGATATCCTTATGGTCAAGCCCGCTCTTTCATATCTTGACGTCATCAAGGAACTTTCCTACAACACCAATCTTCCCATCGCAACCTACAGCGTATCCGGCGAATATGCCATGATAAAGAACGCAGGAAAGGCCGGCTTAATCGATGAGTACGGCATCATGTGCGAGTCAACTGTATCCATGTTCAGAGCAGGAGCAGACATCATCATCACATATTATGCCAAGGAGATCGCTGACGCCATCAAGAGAGGAGATATCGGCTGATGAGCAACTGTAAAGATTCGGGCGCACTCTTTGAACGCGCCAAAAAAGTAATGCCGGGAGGAGTTAACTCCCCCGTAAGAGCATACCGTTCCGTAGGAATGGATCCTCTCTTCATAGAATCCGCCAAGGGAAACAGGATCTATGATGCTGAGGGAAGAGAATATATCGATTTCGTAGGATCCTGGGGTCCCATGATCCTGGGACATGCAGATCCCGACGTGCTGGAAGCTGTTAACGAGAAGGCTAAGAAAGGCTTGAGCTTCGGTGCCTGCACGGAAGCTGAGGTGGAGCTCGCAGAGCTTATCGTAGAGAATATTCCTCACGTTGACATGATCCGTATGGTTAACTCCGGTACAGAAGCCGTTATGAGCGCCATCCGTGCAGCAAGGGGATATACGAAAAGAGAGAAGATCATCAAGTTTGAAGGCTGCTATCACGGCCACAGTGACGCTCTTCTTGTAAAGGCAGGATCCGGTGCCATGACCTTCGGAGATCCCGACAGCGCTGGTGTAACAAGAGGCGCTGCTCAGGATACGCTTATGGCATCATATAACGATCTTGATTCTGTAAAGGAACTCTTCGATTCCAACAAGGATGAGATCGCATGCTTAATAGTTGAACCCGTTGCAGCCAACATGGGAGTAGTTCCTCCCTGTGAAGGCTTCCTTGAAGGCTTAAGAAAGCTCTGCGATGAAAACGGTGCAGTTCTTATCTTCGATGAAGTAATCACAGGCTTCCGTCTCGGATTCACAGGAGCAGCAGGATACTATAAGGTAACACCTGATCTTGTGACCTACGGAAAGATCATCGGAGGCGGCATGCCTGTAGGCGCCTATGGCGGAAAGCGTGAGATCATGGAATGCATCTCACCCTTAGGCCCCGTATATCAGGCAGGAACTTTGTCAGGAAACCCCATAGCCATGACAGCAGGAATAGTCACTCTTAAGAAATTACTTAGTGACCCGGGAATCTATGAGAGAATAAACTCCATGGGTGCATATATGGCAGAGGAACTGAGAAAAATCACAGGCCTCACCGTAAACCAGGTGGGATCACTTCTTTGCGTATACAACACCACAGAGCCCGTAAACAACTATGAGGACGCCGTTAAGTCCGCAACGGATGTATTTGCAAGAAACTTCAGGACTCTTCTTGAGAAGGGCATTTACACAGCACCTTCCCAGTACGAAGCCATGTTCCTTTCCTATGCATTCACCGATGAGGACATAGAGAAGACCCTGGACGCATACAGAGAAATATTCAGAGACAGATAAAATACGGGACCCCGAAAGAATAAATCTTCCGGGGGTCTTTTTTGCTGTTTTTATGGAAAGTATTATGATATAATATTTTACTGGATTGGAATAAGTATTTATAGGAGTGATTCATGAAAGATTTAAAGGACAAACTGAGGATCGCAGTGGTTCAGGCAGAGCCTGTCATGTTCAATAAGGACGCATGCTTAAGTAAGGCGCTGGATATAATGGCCATATGCAAAAAAGAGGGTGCTGAACTCATCGTTTTTCCTGAACTCTTCATACCGGGATATCCCTTCGGCATGACCTTCGGCTTCACCGTTGGTTCCAGGACTGAAGAAGGACGAGAAGACTGGAAGTACTACTACGATAACTCCATTCTTCTCGAGGGAAAAGAAATGGCTGTGCTTAAGAAGGTTTCCATGGAGCTCGGCGTATATTTAAGCATGGGTTATTCCGAAAGAGATGCTGTCACGGGAACCTTATACAATTCAAATGTCATGATATCTCCTGAAGGGGAAGTCATGAACCACAGAAAGCTCAAGCCCACGGGAACGGAGCGCGTGGTATACGGAGATGCGGACAGGGATTTCTTTCCTGTAATGGATACTCCCTGGGGACCCATGGGAAACCTCATCTGCTGGGAAAGCTACATGCCCCTTGCGAGAGTTGCTCTCTATGAGAAGGGTATATCCCTCTATATTTCCCCCAACACCAACGACAATCCGGAGTGGCAGGACACCATAAGGCATATCGCCATCGAAGGCCACTGCTACTTCATAAACTGCGACATGATCATAAGAAAGTCCTCCTATCCCGAATGTCTCAATGGAAAGGATGAGATAGCAGGGCTTAAGGATATAGCGTGCAGGGGAGGGAGCTGCATAATAGATCCCTTCGGCCATGAAGTGACAAAGCCCGTATGGGATAAGGAAGAAATAATAATTGCGGACCTTGACATGAACAAGGTGCCCGCATCAAAAATGGAGCATGACGTCTGCGGCCATTATTCAAGACCCGATGTGCTCAGATTTGAATGGGAGGATAAATAGTTGGAGATATTTGATCTTACACATATAATGGAGAACGGAATGCCGGTCTTTCCGGGAATAGAAGGCCCTGAGTTCAGCACGGCATATGACTACGATAAAGACGGATACCGCGAGACCCTTATGAGGATGACCACTCATACAGGGACCCACATGGATCCTCCCAAACATCTTTACAATGACAGGACATCTCTTGATCAGTTTCCCATATCACAGTTCATGGGAAAAGCGCTGGTGATCGATGTGAGGGACCTTAAGGAAGGCGATACCATCACACTTGAGAGGATCACAAGGTATGGGGAAAAGGCTGAAGAGGCAGATTTTCTTCTCTTCAATCTCGGCTGGGACAAGAGATGGGGGACCGAGGAGTACTTCGGTGACTATCCCTGCCTTGATGACGAAGCCCTGGAATATATAATGGCGGGAGATTACAAGGGAATAGGCTTTGATGTCATCGGTCTGGATCCCGTGTATGATACGGAGCTTAAAAGGCACAACAGGCTCTTTAAGGAAAAGGATATCCTCAATATCGAGAATCTTAAAGACCTGGATAAACTTGGAGATGAACTGGTTAATTTCTCGTGTTTTCCCTTAAAACTAAAGGATTGCGACGGTTCACCCATAAGGGCAGTGGCCTGGAAATAAAGTGAAGGAGTAGTTATTAATGAAAAAAAGCGTAAAAGATAAGGCAATAAACGTGGCTATCATGGTTTTCAGCAATATACTTTTCGCTATTGCCGTTACAGG
>CAMPCK010000123.1 GCA_946645735.1 uncultured Clostridia bacterium | reverse complement strand
TGATTACAAAAAATTTATGTGAAATTCAAAATAATATTTAAAATTAAAATAAATATGATATAATTTGGATAATAATAGTGAAATTTATTTCAGTAAAGGCCGAAGAATATGAGAAAACGACTGATTATATATGCAATAATTTTCATACTGGCTGTTGTAGGAATAAAAGCGGCAGACGTAACCATAAGATATGACGTGAATATTCTTGATTATCTTAAGTACTCACGGCAGCTGAATCAGGAAGAAAGAGCTTATCTCAAAAGCGAGGCTCTTAATTATGGAATCGACATGAACAATGCGCCTTTTGCATTTATTGATCCAGAGACCGGAAATAGTGCGGGAATCGTTGTGGATTATTTCAATCAGCTTGCCGTATCTCTTGAGACCGATATGCAGTCCACAGCCTATGACAGCTATAACCTGGCTGTGAGGCTGAACACCGGCGATGTAGATATGGCCGTCCTTAACCGTACGCCTATCAATAATAGTGTTTTTGATTTTACCCAGACTCTTTATACGGAAAAGAGCAAGATCCTGGTGGACGGCGAATCACCTTATGAGACCATTGATGACATAAGGGATATATCCATTGCGGTAATTTCAGGCTCCGCTGCTCATCACGCGGCCAACGAATATCTGACAGAATCCAGAAATATACATCTGGTCTTAACGGACAGCCTTGAGGAGAGCTTCTCTCTTCTGGGACTGGGAAGGGTTGATGCCATTATAGGGGATGAAGCCAGAATATCCTATCATCTCAATCAGGCTCTCAGGTCAAACCGCTTCAAGTTTGTTGAAGGATCTATTTCGGAAGAGGACGTGGCCATTGCTGTACCCCGGGATAACAAGATACTTCTCAGCATCCTGAACAAGGGTATACTCATCATGAAAAGAAATGACCAGTACAGCCATATCAACTCCAAGTGGTTCGGGTCCTTCATACCGGAAATCAACGAGAGCACCGGAACGGGTCTTGCGGGAAATCTGGGTTCTCTTGCAGTTATTGTATTCGGGCTTTTCTTCATCTGGAACAAGTCCGTTGCCAACAAGGTAAACGTCAGGACCAGGGAACTGAAGGAAAGCAGGCAGAACCTGAGGGATCTCATAGACTCTCTCAATGTGGGAATCATGGTTACGGATTCTGAGGGAAGGATACAGGCTGTGAACCGGGTGCTCATAGATCTTCTGGGCCTGGAATATACTGACATGGTGGATCATGACCGGTCGGAGTTTAAGGGGCTCGAGCCCTTCATCAGGCGGGCGAACGAGCCTGAGGCCTTTTTCCATAACGGCAGGTATTATCTGGTTTATTCAAGAAAGCTCAGCGACGATTCCAATAACGATCTTCTTCTGATCGATGACTATACGGATCGTCACAGGTACGAGAGCTTAAACCGCCAAGAGGCCAAGATGATCGCCGTAGGCGAGCTCACGGCGGGCCTTGCACACGAGATCAGGAACCCCCTGGGGCTCATCAAGAGTTATCTTTTCCTCCTTAAGAAAAAAATCTCCGGCGAAAGCGAGGATCATGCGGTCCAGGTCATGGATGACTCGGTGAACCGTATAAACCGGCTCATAGAGAACATGCTGGGCTTCTCCAAACTTTCCATGGAGGAAGCGGAGTATACGGACGTGAAGGAATCCGTCACCTCGGCAATGGGCCTTGAGAAGGATGCTCTTGACAAGCGGGATATCAGCCTTCAGATGGAGTTTGACCTGCCTGAGGAAAACATCAGGATAAATGAGGACGTTCTCAAGCTCTGTCTGGTGAACCTGACCAAAAACAGCATGGACGCCTTTGAGGAGACGGAGAGGGAGAACAAAAGGATAGCCGTAAGGCTAAAAACCGCAGGAGGCATGCTTACCATGGATTTCACGGATAACGCATGCGGCATTCCCAGAGAGAAGCTGGATCAGATCTTTGATCCCTTCTTCACAACAAAGGATAACGGAACAGGCCTCGGACTGTATATTCTGCAGTCAGAGCTCAGGAAGATCGGCGGAAGCCTCACCGTGGACAGCACGCAGGGGCAGGGAACGGTCTTCCATATGGAACTTCCCCTGGAGGAGGAAATAAGTCATGAAGGATAACAATTACAGCATTCTCATTGTGGATGATGAAAAGGAATATCAGCGCGTTGTATCCATGATCCTTAAGGATGCAGGATACGTGACCAGGGCCTGCGGAAACGGCAGGGAGGCCCTGGCTGTCCTTGAAAAGAACGAAGTCGATCTCGTTATTACTGACCTGAGAATGCCCGTCATGAGCGGCAGTGAACTCATTGAAAATATCATAAAGCGCGGCTATGACTGCGACATTCTGGTGGTTACGGCTTATGGCTCCATTGAAAGCGCTGTAGAAGCCATAAAAAAGGGTGCACAGGACTATTTCGTCAAATCAGGAGATCCCAGTGAACTTCTCATAAAAGTCGGCAGAATGGCAGAAATGAGGCATCTGAAGCGAAAGGGTGATATACTCATACGCAATCAGAACAGCAGCTCAGTTTTCATGGATTCAAAAAATCCCGAATATCTCAGACTTATTGACATGGTGGACAGGACGGCGGATACGGACATCAATATTCTGCTTCTCGGTGAATCCGGAGTCGGTAAGGAAGTAATTGCAAATTACATACACAGAAAGAGCAAGAGAAAGAATGAACCTTTTATTCCCGTAAACTGTCAGGTATTCCCTGAAGGAGTCATCGAAAGCGAACTATTCGGTCACGAGAAGGGCGCTTTCACAGGAGCAGTGGATTCCAGGATAGGTAAGTTTGAGGAGGCAAATATGGGGACTTTGTTCCTGGATGAGATAGGAGATCTTCCTGCGACCACCCAGGGAAAGCTCCTCAGGGCACTTGAGACCAGATCCATCGAGCGTGTGGGCTCCAACAAAAGCATAGCCCTTGATGTACGCTTCATCTTTGCTACAAACAAGGATCTGTATAAGGAGATCGAACGGGGAAACTTCAGAGACGACCTTCTTTATCGTATAAATACCCTGACCCTTACTATACCGCCCTTAAGGAAGAGAAGGGAAGACCTGCCGGGATTAATAGACTTCTTTATAAGGCAGACCTCATGCGATCAGAAAAAGAAATCGGTAACCGTTGACGATGAGGTCATGGCTGCGCTTTTAAGCTATGATTATCCGGGAAATGTAAGAGAACTCAGGAATATCATAGAAAGAATGATAGCTCTGAGTATTGACGGCAGGGTAACCATGAACGAGCTTTCCATCAATCCGGGAAGAGATGCCTTAAGATCGGGAACTGATTATGATAAGGATCTCAGATCTGCAAGAGGTATTTTTGAAAAGAACTATATTACGGAAAGCCTCATAAAGCATGACTGGAACGTGGAGAGGACAGCTGCATCTCTTGGCATCACATCCAGACAGCTCTGGAATAAGATCAAACAGTATGACATAAAGAAACTATGAAAATAATTTCAGTAAAGCGCGATATTTTTTTCGCATTTTATTAACACTATAGTGTCATATCTTAACAGTATTTTGCCTCCGCCTGTATGGCGGAGGTCTTTTAAATTCCAATGAATCAAGGCTTCCGGGGATGTTATATATTTTTTGTTAATTAAATCACGGGAGATGGCATATTTTTTGCTTTGTTAATAATTTGTTATTGGTTATCATTAAATTTTCTTTTTGAAATGAAAGGACGTGAAAATATGAAAAAACTTCTTGCACTTTTACTTTGCTTCGTTCTTTGCTTCACACTCTTTGCAGCCTGCGGCGGATCATCAGAGCCTGCAGCTGAGGAGGGCACAGACGCAGCAGAACCTATTACAATCAAGATTGCCCATACTGATTCTTCATCCAGATCAACCAATACCTGGGCTGAATGGTTAGGCGAATATCTTGAAGAGAATGCACCCGGAAGATTCAAAGTTGAGGTATATTCCGACGGACAGCTCGGTGATACCACAGACGTTATCGCGGGTCTCGGTCTTGGAACTGTAGAAATGGTATTCGACCTTGTATCCTGCTTCACACAGGTAGCAGGCGACGAATCCGCATGTATCGACCTTCCTTATCTCTATCCTACATTTGAGGATTGGGAAAAGGGTATGCTTGAGAACGGCGGACTTGAACTCTTCAACGAGTACA
>CAMPCK010000122.1 GCA_946645735.1 uncultured Clostridia bacterium | reverse complement strand
CACATCGTCACCTCCATGGGCGGACGTGTGGCTGAGAAACTCAAGCTTGACGATATTTCAGTCGGTGCTTCCGGAGACATCCAGCAGGCTACAAATATCGCAAGAGAAATGGTGACCAAGTACGGTTTCAGTGAGGAACTCGGAAACGTCAACTACGGCGGAGACGGAGAGGTATTCCTTGGCGCAGACTTAACGGCTCACAAGACCTATTCAGAAGAAACCGCCAGCATGATCGATGAAGAGATCAGAAGGATCATAGGTGAAGCATTTGCTATGGCTGAAAAGATCCTCACCGAAAATAACGACAAGCTCGAAAGAGTAGCACAGGCCCTTCTTCTTGTGGAGACCATCGACGGAGACCAGTTCGAAGCACTCTACACAGGAGCAATGGAGCCTGAAGATCTGAAGAAGTCCGTTGACGAAGCAAATGAACTTCAGCTCAAGCAGAATGAAGAGGAAGCCAGGGAGACCGAAAGGATCCTTCAGGAAAAGGCAGCCATCGAGGCAAGAGAAGCCGAGAGACTTGCAAAAGAGGGACTTCTGGTAATCGGCGACGCTGAAGACGAAGAGGAAACAGATCAGAAAGAAGGCGAGTAGAATGAGAACAAAGGTCATTAACAACACCATCACCAGGATTCTGAATTTTGAGAAGTATTCCAACTTTAAGCAGGCACTTGAGGATACGGCTATAGTTAATGATTTTCAGGTTGTTTTACTTTCAGAAGATTTCAATCCCCTTATCATAGTCGAAACCAGACACCAGATCACCATCGATGAGGCGATCCGTGTCGGAAGAGATCTGGCAGGCGGAGTAGGTGACTCCTACCGCTTCGTGGAGATCGGAGGAACCAAGACTTACTGGGGAGCCATTAATTTAAGCTCAGGCAAGTATTATCTTCTCCTGGTGGATAATGAGGACAAGTACTCAAATGAAGAGATCAACATGCTTGCTGAGATCATCGAACTCTCCATGGGTATGTGGAAATATACTCCGGAGCGCGATGCCAAGGCTGAATTCATAAGAGCCCTCATCAGGGGCAACAAGTCCCTGGCCTATTCCTTGAGAGAAGAGGCTGACGTGGCAGGCGAGAATATACTGGGAGTATTTTTCATAAGAGACTTCGATCACCAGAAGGTGGAGGAAGCTTACGGACATGCTGAAGAAACCGGAAACATCCGCGTCATCCGCGTGACTGAAGATCAGGAGAGCTACGGCATCATTCTCAGGAAAAATACTGCAAAGGACAAGTCCGAAGTAAACGAGATCGAGGAGTGCATATCCCTCTTTGACCACATCAAGGAGGACAAGAAGGTCAGAGTCTTCCACGTTATAGGCATCGACGGAATCGAGGGTGCAGGAGACGGCTTAAGACTCATCGGTGAGACTTCCGCCTTTGTTGAAAGCATCTTCCCTTACAAGAGAGTATTCAGCAAATACGAGCTGGTTCTCGTATCCAACTGCATCTACATCCAGATCACCGGCGGACAGCTGAAGAAGAACTACATGGATCTTCTGGAACCCTTCAGAAAGGAAGGATCCAACAAAGCCAGACAGCTTCTGGAAACTCTGGAGACCTTCGTCCTGGATGCGGGCATGAATTCCGCCAAGACATCTGAATTCCTGGACGTTCATACTAACACCGTCCAGTACAGACTTAAGAAAATCAACGAAATACTGGGAGCTGAGATCACAGGCAACCGCGTGATTCCGGGACTCACAGTGGCTCTTGCCCTGAGAAGGCTTGAAAATGGTAACAATAGGTAACTTTCAATTAAAAGACAGATTCGTTTTAGCGCCGCTTGCTGGAATAACAGACGGCGCTTTTCGTCGTATTTGCTTCGAAATGGGAGCGGCCATGGCCTGCTCTGAAATGGTGTCCGCCAAGGGACTCTTCTACGGAGACAAAAAGACGGGGAAGCTTCTTGAGATACTTCCGGGAGAGGGACCTGTGGGATACCAGATCTTCGGCCATGAGCCTGACATTCTTGCCTTTGCAGCAAGGGAGCTTGACAAAGCGGATAACGCCTTCCTTGACATCAACATGGGCTGCCCTGTGCCTAAGATAGTAAAAAATTTCGAAGGTTCATACCTTATGAAGGATCCGGATCTCTGCTATGACCTGGTGAGGGCCTGCGTGAACAGCACATCCAAGCCTGTAACCGTCAAGATAAGAACGGGCTGGGACAGCAATCATCTCAACTGCGTAGAAGTTGCCCATGCCTGCGAGGCTGGAGGAGCCTCTGCCATTGCTGTCCACGGAAGGACCAGAGAGCAGTTCTATTCTGGAAAAGCCGACTGGTCCATGATAGCAAAGGTCAAAAGGGCTGTTTCAATTCCCGTTATCGGTAACGGTGACGTTCTCTCCAGAAAGGACGGAGAGCGTATGATGGAGGAAACGGGCTGCGATCTTGTCATGGTGGGAAGAGGAGCTCTCGGCAATCCCTGGATCTTTGATCCCGAGTGTGACGGAAGACCATCGGATGACGAACTCAAGAGGGTAATGCTTAAGCACCTGACGGACACGGCTGAACTTAAGGGAGACCATATTGCGGTCCTTGAAATGAGAAAGCACGTGGGCTGGTATCTCAAGGGAAGGCCCGGAGCTGCGTCCTTCAGAAACGAGGTCAACAGAATAGATGACATTTCTGTTCTTAAAGAGGCCATTCTTAAAATATGAATAATCTTGAAAAACATACCGTCAAAGGGTATAATAATTCTGATATATATTGAAGTTAAATCCCCATAGGGGTATATGGAGGTAAACTATGTATTGCAGAAATTGCGGAGAACAGTTAAACGATAACGACAGAGTATGTCCCGCCTGTGGAACTCCCGTAGAGAAAGCAGCCCCCGCCGGCAGCGATCAGGGAGCGCCCAAGAGCGGTCCTCAGACCTACAGCTACCAGGAGGGAACTACACAGCAGACATATAACTATCAGGGATCAACCTATCAGTCTTCTGAAGATTCCGGTTCCATCGGATGGGGAATCCTGGGATGCTGCATTCCTCTTGTAGGACTCATTCTTTTCCTCGTATGGAAGGACACCAAGCCCCTGTCAGCCAAGAAGGCAGGAATCGGTGCCATCATCGGTGTTGTTGCCTGTGTTGTATGCTATTTACTGCTATTTGTTATTATGGGAGTCGGAGCAGCCATGCTTGGTGCATCCGGCGAACTTGACATGACAGAACTTGAGCAGTATCTGGAAGAGTCTGCCAAGATTTTTTCCTGGAACCTGACTCTTTAAGGGAAACAGTCTGAAATGAATTATCCGACGAGCGCTAGATTTGACAGACAAATCAGGTTTATCTACAAGTGGCTTCCGATTTTTTGCGGCTGCCATCAGAGACCGGAGCGCTCGTTTTTTGTTAAGGGTTATCAGATGCCCGTCTGCGCCAGATGCGAAGGGGAACTCATAGGTATCCTTATTTCCCTCGTAGCCATCTGGTTCATGAGGCCGTCGATTCTGCTGCTTGTGATTCTCATGGTGCCCATGGTGCTGGACGGTCTGATCCAGGCCCTGACAAAGTATGAAAGCACCAACGGTCGAAGGCTCACGACGGGAATTCTTTTCGGTTTCGGGGCAGGAATGCTTGTACTGACCCTTGGAATAATAGCTTTTAAATTCGGCATTGCTTTGGGAAATGAACTGATGAGGTGAACTACATGGCAAAGGCAGTATCAGTTGAGACCATGCGTCAGTCGGACGCCTATACAATAGCAAATCTGGTTCCCTCCAAAGAACTCATGTACAGAGCGGGACGGGGAATCTTCGAGACCGTGGACAAGTACGGCCAGGAGCCCTGTGATAAGGCTTCAGCGGACGGAAGAGAAGTATGCGACACCATGGTCGGATTTTCCGGCATGGGTTCCTGCAGGAACTGGTATCTGAGCTGTCCCTACGGCTGCGCTCAGAATAAGACGGGCTGGAAAGAACCTGTGGCCATTATGGCAGGAAAAGGAAACAATGCGGGAGACGGCTACGTTGTGGCAGGTCTTCTCAATGACCGGGGCCTTCAGGCTGAGATCATACTTCTCGATGAGAAGTTCTCAGAGGACGGAAAGTACTATTTCGATCAGTGCACGGAAAGGGGCATTCCCGTTAAGATCTATGAACCGGGAATGGACCTTTCGGCATACGGCACTATAGTAGACTGTCTTCTCG
>CAMPCK010000121.1 GCA_946645735.1 uncultured Clostridia bacterium | reverse complement strand
GCGGTCTTTTGTTATACCTTCGATTATTTTATAGTGTAAATATACAAAATATTTGATATAATACCTTTCGGAGGCATTTATGAGAGGCATTATTTACGCGGTGCTTGCGATGATATCCTATTCATCGACACCAACATTTACACAGGTTGGATACAGGGCAGGAATCGAGACCAATACCCTGCTGTTTTCAAGGCACATGGTTTCTCTTATCTGTCTGCTCCCCGCTGTCCTTAAGAAGGAGACCTTCGCCGGGATCACAAAGAAACAGATCCTCGGACTCCTGATTCTTTCGGGCTTTGCGGTAATCGGAAATATCACCTTTAATTATGCATACCATTATCTTCCCAACATGGTGGCTATTTCGGTTTCTCTTTCCTATGTGGTCTTTGTTTTCGTAATTGAAATGATTATGGGAAGAGAAAAATATTCAAATAAGAGGCTTCTCATCGTTCTCCTTACGGCTCTGGGCCTCATTATCATAGCCGTTCCGGGAGCCGGCGGTCAGTTCCCCATCAAGGCCTTCATCGTAGGAATTATCGCATCTCTCATGTATTCAACCCAGGTCATCCTCATCAATTCAGAGGATCTTAAACCTGTCCACACCAACGTGATCCTGCTTACGGGAGTCGTTCCCATTATGATCTATTCATCCATAAGATGCCTCATGCTGGGAGAGCCCCTTTTCCCCTCGGGAACCACCCAGTGGATCGCAATTATCTGCCTTGGCACCATCGGTGTAATAATCGCAAGAGGCCTGTTTTACAGGTCCATGAGGATCATCGGCGCCACCACGGCTTCCATGATAGACTCCCTGGAACCTCTGTCCTCGGCAGTCCTGGGATTTGTCCTCCTCGGCCAGGGACTGTCCTTTTACATAGTTCTAGGTTCAGTCCTCATGATGATCTCAACCATTATGCTTCTTAAAGAAAAAAAGCCTTCCGGACAAATTAATCCGGAAGACTGATGAATATCGTTATTTGCAGGTCCGCTCAGGCGGGCCTTTTTTAAATCATAGCTGCTTCAAGAAGGCTCTTGGTATATTCATGCTGAGGGTTGTTGTACACCTCATCAACGGGACCTTCTTCAACTATCTCGCCCTTGTACATGACGGCCACTCTGTCGCAGATGGCATAGCATACATTCAAATCATGGGTGATGAAAAGGTATGACAGGTCAAGCTCGTCACGGAGTTCCAGAAGAAGCTTCAGGATCTGTCCCTGGATGGAAACGTCCAGTGCAGATACGGGTTCATCAGCCACGATGAACCTGGGACGTCTGATAAGTGCTACTCCGATGGAGACTCTCTGCTTCTGGCCTCCCGAAAGTTCGTTGGGGCGTCTGTCAACAAGCTCTCTTTCAAGGCCTACCCTGTCCATCATGTCGAGGACACGTCTTTTGCGTTCAGCTTCATCGTATTTACCGAAGATCCTTAAAGGCTCCTCCAGTATCCAGCCTATGGTCTTGGCGGGATTCAGGCTTGAGAAGGGATCCTGGAAAACCATCTGGGGACGCTTGGTATAGTGAATGATCTCCCCGGTGATTTCAGCATTGTCGATCATGCCGAGAACTGTGCGGGACATGGTGGATTTGCCGCAGCCTGATTCTCCCACAAGCCCCAGGATCTCACCCTGCTTAATGCTTAAGTTCACGTGCTTTACCGCCTGATAGGTGGACTTGGTGCCAAAGATATTGGAATCCTTGTAAGTGACCGAAAGATCACTCACATCGAGCACCAGATCGCTGGGTTCATTGCTTTTGTCTATAATTCTCGTATCATGTTTCATTTTTTACGGTTTTCCTCTTCTTCTCTGCCGCGGACATTAGCACGGCTGGGGATAGCTGAGATGAGCTGTTTGGTATATTCATGCTGAGGATTGTTGAATACTCTTTCAGTAGGCCCTTCTTCAACGATTTTTCCCTTGTACATGACATCAACTCTGTCACAGAGCTGTCTGATAACTCTCAGGTCATGGCTTATGAGCAAAATACCTACGCCATACTCTTCGCTTAAGCTTCTTAAGAGCTTCAGTATCTGCGCCTGTACACGCACATCGAGAGCCGTGGTCGGTTCATCGCAAATAAGCAATTTGGGCAGGATTACCATGGCTGACGCTATCATGGCACGCTGTCTCTGGCCTCCTGAAAGCTGATGGGGATATTTTTCATAGGTGACTTCCGGTTCGGGAAGGCCTACCTTCTCCATGGCTTCAAGAGCCAGAGCACGTCTCTCTTCCTTCGACCTTTTGGTGTGAAGGAGAAGGGTCTCTTCGATCTGCTGCCCTATTTTCATAAGGGGATTGAGGCTGGTCATGGGTTCCTGGAACACTACGCCGATTCCTCTTCCCTGTACTTTTCTTAGTTCTTCACGTGAACAGTTTCTCAGGTCTTTTCCGTCAAAGACGATCTTTCCCTCGATCTCCACGTTGTATCTTTCAATGAGGCCTGAAATGGCCATGGCTGTTACGGTTTTGCCGGAGCCGGATTCTCCCACCAGGCCCACTCTCTGACCGGGCTTCATGACGAAATCTATGCCTCTTACAGCCTCTTTTCTGTTGGACTTGAATGTGACCTTGAGATCATGGACGTCGAGCATGAGCTCGTTTTCTTCTCTGATTTTATTGATATCAGCCATTACGCTCACCTCCCAGTCCTTCTCCTATGAGACCGAAGCCGAGAACGAGAAGGATGATGGCGATACCTGTGCTCATGGCATACCAGGGTGCGCTCATGAGATAGGTCTGAGCTTCGTTGAGCATTCTGCCGAGGCTCGGGTCAGGAGGCTGTACGCCTACTCCCAGGAAGCTCATGGAAGCCTCTGCGAGAACTGCGTTATTGAAGCCTATGGCGATAGCCGATAAGAGCACCGGCACGATATTAGGCAAAATATGCACGAAAAGCAGTCTCATGGTACCTACGCCCATGAGCTTGGCGTTTTTTACATAATCCATACTCTTCTGGCGGGCTACTTCAGATCTTACAAGTCTTGCGAAGCTGGGGATGAAAAGTATTCCCAAAGCCAGGATTATGTTGTATTTGCCGCCGCCGAAAATGGCTATGAGTACAAGTGCCAGCAAGATGCTTGGGAACGCCAGGATACTGTCATTTATACGCATGAGTATCTCGTCCAGCCATCCGCCGTAATATCCCGTGAACAGTCCGATGAGGATACCAACGACGAGTCCAATGGCTACGGTGGCAAAGGCTATCATAAAGGTGGCTCCTGCTCCCTGCACTACACGTGAAAAGATATCTCTTCCGAAATTATCCGTTCCGAAAATATGCTGAAGGCTCGGGCCGGCCATTTTTTCCGCCCCGTTCATCTGGTTGGGATCATAAGGGGTCCAGAATATTCCGATAACTATGATGACCAGCATGAATATGGTGATTGCCGCGCCGATCTTGAAATGTGAATTCATACCTTTGATCATATTCTCACCCCAATCTCACGCGCGGATCCACGTACTGGGTAACGATGTCCGCCAGATAGTTCATAAATACGACAACGAATGCTATGATGACCACGATGCACTCGGCTACCGGGAAATCGCGGTTTCCGATGCTGGTGATCAGAAGTCTTCCAAGGCCCGGAAGGGCGAATACCTGCTCTACCACGATGGAACCTGCCACGATATCGGCAAGGGTCATGGCGATGTAGGTTATGGTAGGAAGAAGTGCATTTCTTAAGACGTGGGTCCTGATTACATTCCATCTGGAATTTCCGCGGCTGTATGCGGTCCTTACGTAATCCTTGGTCATCTCATCCTGGATGGAGGCATGGAGCAGCTTGGCCACCTTTGCCGCCTTGGGAAGTGAAATGGCCAGAGCCGGGAAAATCAGGTATACCAGACCTCTTCCGAAGTCCTGGCTTAAAGGCACGTAGACTCCCGGAGTGAAAACTTTCAGAACCAAGCCAAAAAGATATGCCAGGAGCATACCTAAAAAGAAAGGCGGAATCGCCATGAATATCTGGTTAAAAGCTACGCTTATCCTTCTGAAGGTCTCATTCTGATATCTGACCATAATGATACCGAGAGGTATGCTGATCAGGGTCACAATTATCCATGACAAAAGGGAGAGAGTAGCCGTCAGGCTTATCTTTCCCTTGAGTACCTCCTTAACGGGCAGGAAATAGCTGTAGCTTATACCCGGGTCTCCTGTGACAAGACCCTTCAGCCAGTGGAAATATCTTACGAAAACATTTCCATTCAGGCCAAGCTCTTCCCTGAGCTGAGCCGCCCGCGCCGGAGTA
>CAMPCK010000120.1 GCA_946645735.1 uncultured Clostridia bacterium | reverse complement strand
CCACGTATAAGATATGGAACAGCGAGCCGGGAAACATGGACGTTGTGACAAACTATACCCTGGCGCATGTATTTGAGGATATCTATGCTGAGCTAAGCGGAAAGCCCATGGAGGACGGAGCCTTCGGCGGATCCACTGACGTCGGCGACGTGAGCCACTGTGTTCCCGCCATCATGCCCTGCATCGGACTGGACTGCCCGGAGACCATGATCCACACGGTGGAATTCAGGGAAGCCACCATCACGGAAGCAGGAGACAACGCCATGAAATGGGGAGCCGAAGCCATGGCTCTCACGGCTTTAAGGGTAATGGAAGATGAGGAACTGCTTATAAATATAAAAAAGGAGTTCGAGGAGGCTAAGAAGGACTTCTAGCAAATATCCTCTCAAAAAAGAGCAAAATAATCTGAAAATTGTGAATAATCGCAAAAAAATCGATTTTTATACCAATCCGATAATAAAAAAAATATTCCCATACGGGGCAAAAAGATATATAATATCAATATAATGTTAAGAAAATGGGAAAATGTCTATTTTTATCCATTTTAGCCAGACCGTTTTGACAAGTCCCATACAGGTACAAGGAGGACAGAATAATATATGAAGGCAAGAGATATTCTTAAGGACCTGGTTGCAATAAACACCATCGCTGATAAGTGCAATCACGAGATCATGGATTATATCGAAGACTTCTATAATAAACTCGGAGTCTCTGTTGAGAGAAGAGCGAATCCCGAAAACTGCAAGGAGGTCCTGATTGCGAGCTATGGCGAGGATCCTGCCATGGGATTCATGGGACATACGGATACGGTGGATATCACCGATGGCTGGGAGACAGATCCCTTCGTCCTTACCGAAAAGGAAGATGGGATGCTCTATGGACTGGGTGCCTGCGATATGAAGGGCGGGATGGCTTGCTGGATGGCTGCCATCGCCAACACGGACCTTAAGTCTCTTAAAAAAGGTTTCAAGTGCTACCACACTTATGATGAAGAGATCATGTTCGGCGGAGTATACGATCTGGTGAATGCCGGAGAAAAGTTCCCGAATCACATGATCGTGGCCGAGCCTACAGGATTCAAACCCGCTGTGGGATCCAAGGGACTTCTGGAGATCATCTTCACTTTCAAAGGTGTGACCACACATTCCAGCACACCTATAGAGGGGAAGAGTTCCAATAAGAACGCTGTCAGATTCCTCAACAAGATGATGGATTTCGAACTCGAACTCAGGAAGGATTCCGACGACACGTTTTTCGGCATCCCTTATCCTACGATGAACATCGGCATCATCAACGGGGGAACGGCTATCAACAAGGTCCCTGCCGAGACCGTCATCTATCTTGACTTCAGGATCTGCAATTCCGAGAAGGAATATCCCAGGATCAGAAAGTTCATCGACGACGCTCTTGAGGGAGTGGACGCTTCATATGAGATCATAAACGACATACCTTCATTCGTAAACAGGAGTGAACTGGTGAAGGTATATGAAGAAAAGACCGGAACTCCGGGCGCACCTTTCTTTGGCATCACCGAGGGATCCTTCTTCCCCGGAGATAAGATCATCATCGGACCCGGTCCTGTGACTGCACACGAGAAGAACGAGCACGTATCCATAGAGGAACTGGAAAAGACCCAGAAACTCTACGAAGATATGCTTGGGCTTCTTTGCAAATAATAAGAACCTGAACCTTGACAACTTAATATTAAGAATCCATAAATACGGCTAATAAAGTTTCAAAAAGACTTTATTATATATTATCATTTTATGATTCGTTGTTTTATTCGGAATTTTCACACAAATCAAAGGAGGGAAAATTATGAGTAAAGGACCTAAAGTGGGAGAAAAGAAGAAATTCAATCTGCCACACGTATTTATCATTCTTTTCTGCATCATGATCATTTGTGCGATCGCAACCTACATCATCCCTGCAGGTACATTCGACTACATGGAGAATGATTCAGGCAGACAGGTAGCTATCGCAGGATCATGGCACCCGGTTGATGATGCAACTCCCGTTGGCCCCTTCAGACTTTTCGAACTCGTCTATGAAGGTATGGTTAACGCAGCTGACATCTCCTTCCTGGTATTCATCACTTACTGCTCAGTAACCTTCATCATCAAATCCGGTGCATTTGAGGGAGCAGTTGGAGCTCTGCTTAAGATCTTCAAGGGCAACAGCTCACTGATCACCATTCCTATCTTCCTCATTGCAATCGGTATGGGATCCTCCACAGTAGGTATGTTCGAGGAGTGGTTACCGTTCATTCCTGTATTCGCAGCCATCTACACCGGAATGGGATATGATGCTCTTACCGGTCTGATGGTAATCGCATTTGGTGCAGGTATGGGTTATGCAGGAGCTATCATGAACCCCTTCACCGTTGGTGTTGCTCAGGGTATCGCAGAAGTTCCTTACATGTCCGGCATGGGATATCGTCTCGTTTGCCACGCTGTAATGGTAATCATCGCTTCCATCTTCATCATCATGTATGCTTCCAAGGTTAAAGCAGATCCTGAAAACTCCTATGTATACGGAATTGAAGGCCTTGTAAGAAAAGAAGGCGAAGAGATCGATCATCACGTTGAATTCAAACTTTCACACAAGCTCATCCTTCTTGACCTGTTAGCTGCTATCGTAATAGTAGTTATCGGCGTTATGAAGTTTGGTTGGTACTTCTCACAGATCTGCGCTGTATTCCTTATCATGGCAATCATCGCAGCGATCATTATGAGATGGAACCTCCAGAAGGTTGGAGATCTCCTCGTTTCCGGTTTCATGGAAGCTACAACAGCTGCTATGATGATCGGTATCGCTCGTGGTGTTAAGTTAGTTCTCACCGAGGGCGGCATCATCGATACAGTTGTAAACGGAATGGCTACACCGCTGAGCCACATGCCTCTTGCAATCTCTGCAATCTGCATGCTCATCGTACAGACCATCCTCAACTTCTTCATTCCTTCCGGCTCCGGCCAGGCAGCAGTATCCATGCCTATCATGGCACCTCTTGCTGACGTACTCGGAATGAACAGAGACATCGCAGTTCTTGCATATCAGTTCGGTGATGGTTTATCAAACATCATCTGGCCTACCGCTTTCGCAGCTGTAGTTTCCGGACTTGCAAGAGTACCTCTTGAGAAATACTGGAAGCTTGCATTCAAGCTCTTCGGACTTCTCGTAGTAGCACAGGCTGTGCTTATCGCTGTCGCAGTTGCTATCAACTTCGGTGGCTAAAATCACTTAATTCAGTTTAGGTTAAGACAATAATTTTCAGAAACGAATCATAACGAAGAATAAAAGGCCCCCGGCATCAGGTCGGGGGTCTTTTATTGTGTTTATTCAAGTAAGGGTTAGTTACCTGTTTTTCTTTTTAAGCGCTGTGGCTGCACCGGTTATAACAGCAAGGGCAGCGAGTCCGCCTACTGCGTAGGGAATGGGGCTTCCGCCATCAGCTGATCCGGAATCTTCTGCGACAGTATCTGCAGCTTCTTCAACAGTCTGTTCCTCAGTTTCTTCTATAGCTTCTTCTGCACTTTCTTCTGCAGCCTGTTCATCATCGGCATCATCAGTATAAGTGCCATCGTTAGCTGAAACTTCTGTTCCTCCTACATAAAGCTTGTAGCCGTTAAGATAAATATTGCTGTTTTCAGTATCCTCATTAGTGAGGCTGTCTACGTAGGTGTCACCGGTAAGTACGATCACGGAATCTGCTGATAATGTGAGATCGACCTGCTGAGCCTGATCTTCAGTGTCGATTGCACCGAAGAATTTACTTCCGTTCTCAAGAGTGAGGTTCAGCGTTGATATGCTGTCAACAATGATATCTCCCTCGACCTTCTGATCTGAAAGCGTCGCAGTTACGTGACCGCCGTTGGACCCTTCTGAACCCCAGGCACCGGCCTGGATCCTCAGGAAATCTCCGGAATCGTTTACGATGGTATTGTTTTCCATATAGACTTCAGCAGTGGTATTGGTGACGAAGATGGTGTCGCCGTTCAGAACATTGATCTCGGAATCCCTGGCAGTGAAGCTTGCTGTGCCTTCGTCCGCATCGCCTGACATGGACTGATAGAGGAAGATGGCTTTGTAGGTTTCGGATTTGCCGTTATGTGTATTGTTATCGGCATACATGGTAACTCCGTTTAAGGTTACGCTGTTCTTTCCCTCTACAACGACGCCTTCAGAAGATGTTGAAGTCATTTCAGCATCGTTTACTGTGATATCCGCTGTAGAATAAACTACCGGGGAGCCG
>CAMPCK010000119.1 GCA_946645735.1 uncultured Clostridia bacterium | reverse complement strand
AACTGAGCGTAAAAAGTGGCTACGCCATAGACCTTGGCAGGTTTAATGCCTGTAGCATCAGCAATATGGTTAATGCAGTCTTTGCTGAGATAACCATAAATTTCCTGAGCCTTCTGAAGGATAGTAATCAGGCTTCCTCTGACGCCTGCGTACTGATCCAGCGTAGGTTGAAGCTCCTTGAAAGCTTCTGATCTCTTTTCAGTCATTTTTTTACCTCTCATAAGTTAGTTATATATAGTAAGATATAAATATACCCACACATAGTTACTATACCAAAAAAACAATATAAAAGCAATATCCTAATATGATATTGCTTTAATAATATAAAGATTCAAGGTTGTTATTTCTTCCTTCTCAACATCCAGCCGGGCTTTACCTGCCCTGCCATTTTCATTCTTATGATTTCCTGAGGATGAGGACAGGATTCAATAGGTTCACCCTGTTCGTTATACATCTCTTCGACTTTCTGTACGAAGAAGTCAGTGAAAGGTCCGAAGACTTCCACTTCATCTCCGAGAACCATTTTGTTTCTCTGTTCTATGACAGCAAAGCCGGTTTCCGGATCATAGTCCCTGACGATACCCGTATATACATAATCTCTTGTATACTGGGAAGTCTCATAGTTCTGGTCTTTGTCGGTGGGCTTGTCGAAATAGAAGCCCGTGGTGAACTGTCTGTGGGACACCTTGAGGAGTTCATCCATCCATTCCTCCCTGAACTTCCAGTTTTCAGGGTCTTCATAATAGGCATCTATGGCCTTTCTGTAGGCGGAGATCACGTGTGCCACATAGAAGGCTGACTTCATTCTTCCCTCTATCTTGAGAGAAGCAAGACCGCTTCCTATGAGTTCAGGTATGTATCTGATCATGCAGAGATCCTTGGAATTCAGTATGTAGGTTCCCCTGTCATCCTCTTCGATTGGATAATAATTTCCGGGACGCTGTTCTTCAACAAGAGCATACTTCCATCTGCAGGGATGTGCGCATTCTCCGTGGTTGGCATCTCTTCCTATCATGAAATTGGAAAGAAGACATCTTCCGGAATAGCTGATGCACATGGCTCCGTGAACAAAGGCTTCAAATTCCAGGTCTTCAGGGCATTTCTCCCTGAGTTCCTTAATCTCCTTGAAGCTGAGTTCCCTGGCAAGGACTATCCTTCTCACTCCGAGGCCATACCAGAACATGGCCGTCTGATAGTTGGTCATGTTAGCCTGGGTGCTCAGGTGTATTTCTGCATCAGGAATGATTTCCTTTATGAGGGAAAATACTCCGGGATCAGATACCAGATATGCATCGATTCCCATATCCTTTATCTCTTTCAGATAATCTCTGAGAGGCTCGATATCCTCATTATGTGCAAAAATATTTACCGTGAGATAGCATCTTACGTTTCTTTCGTGAGCATAGGCAAGGCCTTCCTTCATCTCTTCCAGGGAAAGGTTTCCTGCCCCTGCCCTAAGACTGAAGGCTTCTCCTCCGAAATATACTGCGTCTGCTCCGTAATCTACAGCTGTTTTTAATTTCTCCAGATCCCCTGCAGGGGCCAGAAGTTCAATTTTTTTCATATATACGTTGTTCCTTTATAATACTTTAATGATTGTGAGTCCGTTTCCCACGGACAAAAGGCATGAGCTGAATCGCTTATCCTTTGAAACCGCCTCATTGAATTCCCTGAGGGCTTTGACGTTGGTGCGGTGTTTCCTGGGAGGTTCCTCGGGGTCCAGGGCCGGTCTTCCCTGAAACAGGGTGTCATCGCAGATTATTATGCCGCCCTTCTTTAATATTTTTAATGAAGCTTCCAGAAACCTCATATAGTGAGACTTGGCTGCATCGATAAAGACCAGATCGAACTTTTCTGCTCCGGCATCGAGAAGAAGATTGATTGCTTCTTCTCCGTCCCCCAGAAAGCCTTTGACATATGCGGCGTATCCCATGTCGTCTATATTTCTCATGGCAAGCCTGTAGGTCTCCTCATCCTTTTCGATGGTACAGACCTCAGGTCCGGAAATGCCCATCTGCAGCATTTTTTCTGCAAAAAACATTGATGAATAGCCTATGGATGTGCCGATTTCGAGGATCCTTCCGGGACGGACTATATCCAGGAAAGTTCCCAGAAAATCCTCGGTTTCAGGCAGAATAATGGGAACGGCTGTCTTGTCCGCTTCCCTTCTCATGTTCGAAAGTTCTTCCGTAAGAGGTCTGTACATCCCAACTAAATAGTCAGTAACCGCTTCATTGGTAATGTCCTTTGTGATATGTCTCATGATGTTTCCATCACTGTTCATCATCCTCTTCCTGCTCCTTCTCTTCATCTATGGTGAGAAGAACCTTGTCCACCCTTCTCTCTTCTGCCTCAATTACCTTGAGAGTGAAGTTCTCATATCTCACCTCATCCCCGACTACAGGGAATCTTTCCAGCAATTCCATGACCCAGCCGCCTACGGTCTCTGAATCATAGTCTGATTCGTAATCATCTTCATCCATTCCGACAATCTCAAGGAAATCATAGATATTGAGATCGCCGTCAAGCTCGTATTCACGCTCATTTTTTATAACGATCTCTTCTTCCACGAGATCGTTTTCATCCCAGATCTCACCGACAACTTCCTCCAGGACGTCCTCCATGGTAATGACACCGTCTGTGCCGCTGTACTCGTCTGTAACGATGGCCATGTGCTGATTTGCTTCTCTCAGGGCCTGAAGAACCTGAGGAAGTTTAGTGGTCCTGTAAACAAATACAGGCTCCATGAGAATGCTTCTGATATCCGCCTTTTCATTTTTTGCAAGTTCCTTAAGAAGATCGTTCAGATGGAGAACTCCGATGATGTTGTCTATACTATCCTCATATACGGGAAGTCTTGTAAAGGGCGTTGAATTTATGAGTTCCCTGATTTCTTCCATGGAATCCTCTATATCTATAGCGTCCAGGTCAACCCTTGAGGTCATTACCTCGTAGGCAGAAATATCGGCGAAGTCAAGGGCTGCAATGAGTAATTCTCTCTGGTCTTCATCAAGTACTCCCTCATCTTCAGCAGTCTCAATAATAGTTGCCAGCTCTTCTATGGATTCTTCCTCATCATCCTCATCTTCATCCTCAAGGTTCCTGGGAGTAAGTTTAGCCACAAGCCAGACTACGGCTTTGACCAGAGGTTTAAGGATGAAACTGAGCAATCTGACAAAGGGTGCTATCCTCAGGGAAAATCTGGTGGCATTCTGCTTGGCAGTGATCTTGGGCATGGTCTCGCCGAAGATTATTACAAGAAGAGTTATGACAACAGTGGCGATCCATGTCATCTTGTCGCTTCCCGTAAGAAGTATCACCAGAACTGAACTCATGGATGATGCCGCAATATTTACGAGGTTGTTTCCTATAAGGATAGCTCCGAGGCTGTCATCAAAATTATCAATTAATTTAAGAGTTATGGCAGCGCGTCTGTTTCCATCCTCCGCTTCGTTTTCCACCCTCACCCTGTTGGCAGATGACAGTGCCATCTCAGATGCGGAGAAAAGTGCCGAGAACATTATGCAGAGAACGATGCCGGCTATAAGAAGGCCTATGTTCATTTCTTAAGACCTCCTTCCTCGTCGCTTTCATCAAAGATATCCCCTACCAGTTCCTCCAGAATATCCTCTATGGATACAAGTCCGATGAACTTGCCATTGACGCCTTTGACAAGGGCTATGTTCTGGCGGGCTTTGGACATTTCTTCCAGGAGTTCATCTGCCATGGTCCTGGATGAAACATAATAAGGTTCGTCCATTATATCCCTGACGTCAGGAAGAACATGAGTATTGAGGTATTCCTTGAGGTACTCCCTGATTCTTAAGATGCCCAGTACATTATCAATAGTTCCGTCATAGACTACAACTCTTGAATGGTTAAGCCCTTCAACAAGGTCAAACACCTCTTCCTTTGAAAGGTTTACGTCAATGCCTACGATTTTACGCTTGGGTGTGAGGATTCTTCCCGTCTTGGTGTCTGTAAATTCAAGAACGGAAGACATCATGTCCTCCTGTTCGTCATCCAGAACACCTTCCTCGGCAAGATCCTCAAAAATATCAAGGAGTTCGTCTTCAGTTACTGAGATTTCCGGCTCACCCCTGGTAAGTTTTGCTGCAAGAAGTCCTATCCATGTGAGAAGCCTTGCCAGAGGGCTGAAGATTTTCATCATAACTGAAAGAAGCCCTGCGGTACTCAGGGCAAATTTTTCAGGATTCTTTTTGGCTATGCTCTTGGGAAGCATTTCTCCCGCAAAGAACACGACCAGAGG
>CAMPCK010000118.1 GCA_946645735.1 uncultured Clostridia bacterium | reverse complement strand
CCATGACGGTTCCCGTGAAGAGATTTACGTCCTGAAGGACTACACCGAGAGACCTTCTCAAGTCTTTTTTGCGGATGAGGTTGATGTTGATTCCGTCGTATCTGATCTTGCCGTCATCTATGTCATAGAATCTGTTTATGAGGTTTGTGATGGTGGTCTTACCGGCACCGGTGGCTCCTACGAAGGCCACCTTCTGGCCGGGTTCAGCATATATATCTATGTCATAGAGGACCTGCTTTCCTTCGATATAGCTGAAGTCCACATTATCAAGGACCACTTCTCCTCTTAAACGCGTGAGTTTCTTTGCATCCTTCCAGGCCCAGATCCCGGTCTTTTCCTCACATTCCTTGAGCTGGCCGTACTCTTCCTTAACGTTTACCAGTCTTACTGCACCGTTATCCTTTTCGGGCTTCTCATCAAGGAGTTCGAAGATACGTCCTGCACCGGCCATGGCCATGATTACGGAATTGAGCTGCTGGGAAACCTGGGTTATGGGGTTCATGAAGTTTCTGGATAATACCAGGAAACTTGCGATGGTTCCCATAGTTACGGTGGCTTCGCCTCCGATGCTCAGGTTCATGACGCCTGCGATTCCCATGGCGCCTCCGATAAGGGCCACAAGCACGTAGAGGACGTTTCCTAAGTTACCCATCATGGGCATGATAAGCATGGAAAGAGCGTTTGCCTTGGACATATTCTTCCTGAGTTCTTCGTTCTTAAGGACAAACTCTTCCTTGGCCTTCTCTTCATGGCAGAAGACCTTGACCACCTTCTCGCCGTTTATCATCTCTTCGATGTAACCGTTGAGATCTCCCAGGGACTTCTGCTGCTTGATGAAGTATCCTCCGGAGCGGGATGCTACGGACTTCACCAGGAACAGCGAAAGGAAGGTAAATCCTATGGTGAGAAGTGTCAGCCAGATGCTTAAGTGCATCATGGAGCAGAATACCGCAATAAGGCTTATGATGGAACTGAAAAGCTGCGGCAGGGTCTGGCTCAGCATCTGTCTCAGAGTATCTGCGTCATTTGTGAAATGGGACATGATATCCCCGTGGGTATTCCTGTCGAAGTACCTTATGGGGAGATCCTGCATGTGCCTGAACATCTCATCCCTTATGATCTTAAGAGTTCCCTGGGATATGACCGCCATGGTGCGGTTATAGAAAAGAACGCTTACGATGCCCACGATGTATACGGCGCACATTATCATAAGAGCATGGAAAAGTCCGCTGAAATCGGGCGCTGCAGTCCCCACAAGGGGCATTACATAGTCGTCTATCAAGGTCTGAAGGAAGAGCGATGATGCTACGTTTGCCAGTGTTCCTATGAGTATGCATATGAAGACCAGAACCAGCTTCACTCTGTAGGCTCCAAGGTATGAAAGGAGTCTTTTGACGGTTCCCATGTTGAGGGTCTTAAGCGCCCCCTTCTGGAGCATCTGGCGGCCTCCTCTTCCAGGGCCTCCCATCTGTCTTACATTTTCTTTCTTAGCCATTACAGAGCACCTCCTTCCACGTCGAGATCGACCCCGGAGGTCTTGTTCTGTGTCTCGTAAATTTCTTTGTATATGTCGCTGGTTTCCATGAGTTCATCATGGGTTCCCTGGGCCACGATCCTTCCGTGATCGATGATCACGATCATGTCGGAATCCATGACGGAGCTTATGCGCTGAGCGATAATGATCTTGGTGACGTCAGGCATCTCTTCCCTGAAGGCACGCCTGATCTGGGCGTCGGTCTTCATGTCGACTGCGGATGTTGAGTCGTCCAGGATGAGGATCCTGGGTTTCTTGAGAAGAGCACGTGCAATGCAGAGTCTCTGTCTCTGTCCTCCTGAAATATTGGATCCCCCCTGCTCAAGATGTGAATCAACGCCTTCCGGCATTTTGCTCACAAATTCCTCTGAGCATGATACCTTAAGGGCATGACTGATTTCTTCCTCCGTGGCATTCTCATTACCCCAGAGAAGGTTCTCCCTTACGCTTCCGCTGAAAAGAACGTTCTTCTGAAGCACCATGGCAACCTGGTTTCTCAAGGCTTCCAGGTCATAGTCCTTTACGTTATGTCCGCCAACCTTAACTGTGCCTTCCGTGGCATCGTAAAGTCTCGGAATGAGCTGGACCAGTGTTGATTTGGATGAGCCCGTGGCACCTATGAGGCCTACGGTCATGCCTGGATCTATGTGAAGGTCCACTTTATAGAGGGCCTTTCTCTTCTTTCCTCCTTCGGTAAGTAACTGATCCTGATCCTCATGCTTGTATTCGAAGCTCACGTCCTCGAAATCAATGGATCCGTCAGGAACTTCTTCGATTCCGTTCTCGGGGCTGAAGATCTGGCTCTCCTCGTCCAGGATCTCAACGATACGTCTTCCGGACTCTCTTGCCATGATGATCATGACGAAGATCATGCTGAGCATCATAAGGCTCATGAGGATCTGGGTGGTGTAGGTCACCATGCTCATGAGCTGGCCTGTGGTAAGGCCCAGGGCTTCGTTATTTCCTGAAGCCACGATCATCTGTCCTCCGAACCAGCATAAAAGAACCATACAGAGATAGGTGCTGAACTGGACTATGGGAGCCATCCAGGCCATGGTTTTCTCGGCCTTGCTGAAGTCTCTGAAGATGGTTCCTGATACAGCGTCAAACTTTTCTATCTCATGGTCCTGGCGATTGAAGGATTTTACTACTCTCATGCCCCTGATGTTCTCCTGAACAACGGAATTCATCCTGTCATAGGTCTTGAAGACCCTTTCAAAGATGGGTCTTACTCTGGTTGACATTATAAGCATTCCTGTAAACAGTATGGGCATTGAGATCAGGAAGATGAGTGAAAGCTCATGATTTACCCTGAAAGCAGCTATAAGGGCAAAAATCAGCATGGACGGAGCCCTTGCGAAGATCCTTATGATCATCTGGAAGGCCTGCTGCACATTGGTTACGTCAGTTGTGAGACGGGTGACTATGGACGCCGTGGAAAACTTATCGATGGACATGAAATCATAGTCCTGGACCTTCTCAAACATGGCTCGCCTCAGGTTTGAAGCGAATCCGGCTGATGCAAAAGGCGCAGTAACTCCCGCAGCCACGCCGAAAGCAAGAGACACCAATGCGGCTCCGATAAGAAGGAAGCCGTATTTCGTTATCTCGCTCATGCTTCCGCCGTATATCCCCTTGTCTATGAGATCAGCCATAACAAAGGGAATGAGTATTTCCAGAAGAGATTCCATGACAACCAGAAGCGGCGTCGCTACTGTCAGTCCCCTGTATCCTTCTGTGTATTTTGCAAGTTTCTTTACCAAGATTCTTTCCTCTTCATTATATTTTTTGCAACAACTGATTATATCATAAAGAGCGAAAAAAAGGTGTAGAATTGATGAATAAAATAGATTGTTAATATTTTTTCTTGAATAGATATAAACAAAAATATATAATGTGATTAGAAATTATTTGTTATTTATCTATTAAGGAGGATGTTTTATGAGATATGAAATACTTGGGGATACCCTTCCGGTAGTTATCTGCCATCTTGAGAAGGGCGAGCAGATGTTCAATGAATCAGGCGCTATGGCTTGGATGTCACCCAACATGAAAATGGATACTTCTTCAAACGGAGGTCTCGGAAAAGCTTTAGGCAGAATGTTCGCAGGAGAGAAGATTTTCCAGAATATTTATACAGCTCAGGGCGGTGAAGGCATGATCGCATTCGCATCAAGCTTCCCCGGTTCTGTTGTTCCCTTCGAGATCGGCCCCGGTAAGGAAATGATTTTCCAGAAGAGAGCCTTCCTCGCAGGCGAAATGGGCGTTCAGCTCTCCGTTCAGTTCAACAAGAAGATCGGCGCAGGCCTGTTCGGCGGTGAAGGTTTCATCCTTCAGAGAGTATCCGGAAACGGCATTGCTTTCGCAGAGTTCGATGGTCACGTAGTAACCTACGACCTTCAGCCCGGCCAGAGCATCGTTGTTGACACAGGAAACGTTGCAGCCTATGAGCCTACAGTAAACATGGAGATCAAGTCAGTGCCCGGAGTAAAGAATATGCTCTTCGGCGGAGAAGGCATCTTCAACACCATCCTTTCCGGCCCCGGAAAAGTATGGCTCCAGACCATGCCCGTATCCTCAGTTGCAGCAGTGCTGAGACCCTACATGCCTACAGGAAACTAAAACTTAAAACCATTAAAGAGCCACCTGCGTGGCTCTTTTTTTATCTGGCAAATTGTGGTTTATCGAGATGTCCGGCGCAGGTTATTTGCATTAAAATGAGGATTGCTAACTAAAAAGCACG
>CAMPCK010000117.1 GCA_946645735.1 uncultured Clostridia bacterium | reverse complement strand
GATATCGTCGATCGGTTGGCTGATATCCGTGTAGGAAGACCATTTGGTGAAGAAAATCTCATCAAAATGCACACAAAGGAATTTAGCTTTGGTCCTTAAGTCATTGTCTTCGATCAGATCGAAGTCAGCGGTATCCATATCGCCGCATACCCGGCTAAAGTTTACACAGGCTGCAAACCCGATACATTCTTTAAGGATATCCAAAGCGAGGGATTCTTTATAGCCTTCCGCCAGTTTATACTCAATCTTGGCATCCTTCTCCCAGTATTCGAAGAAGAAGTCAATATAGTAGGTGTAGATCGACTGGATGATCGTCAGAAGATAGGATATATAATGCTTCCTCTGAACTTCAGTCTTAAAGGGCCGGTAAGCGGCCGATGCAACCTGGCTGGTGATGTTGGCTATGATAAAACCAAGATCATAAGAAAACGGAGCGGACATAGGATATTCCATGTCAATGACCTTCAGGTGATCATCATCCGCAAAAATGTTGGAGGTATGGAAATCACCGTGGATCAGGGTCTCGCTCTTGCTCATAAACAGGTGGCGAAGCTTGTATCTCTGGAACTGCAGATTATCATCGGTCCGAATGTACTCACAGTATTTCTTAAACTCCGGTCCGCAGGCGGCATCATAATCGTCTGCGCCGAATATTCTTAAGAATACTGGATCCTCCATCACCTGCCGCATGGAAGCATTCATAAAATGTGCTGCCATATCCCGGTATTCATCTACAGGAAGATAAAACTCTGAGGTATAAAAATGGGTGGCAGCCAGATAATGAGCGATATGTCTGGCGAGATGGGGGAAGAAGTGGTCTTTCATAAGCTGGAACCGGATCAGTCTCAGGTTGGAAACATCTTCCATGATGATGATGTGGTTTTCGTCATCCCCGAAGAAAACTTCCGGTACATACTGGGGTACGATCTTCCAGCGAATCTTCATGATCTCGCATTCATAACGGTTGCGGACAGGGTCCACAGTGAATACGGATCTTCTACGAAGAACAGCTGCTGCCTGCTTTGCAATGATGGAATGCTTTCCGTCGCTCAGCCGGAAGATATAATTGCAGTAGCCTTCTCCTTCTATATCCGGACCCAGGTCACCGTCACCGATCTGCGATACCTGGACCGGGTCCTCTAAAACAAAAGAAGGCACATGCTTTCTGACATATTCTACTACATTGTCTTTCGTCAATATGATCATCCAGGTACCTCCTTTCCTAATATTCTAAATCTTTTATATTATTGCAATAGACTTCCTCTGTTACCAGAAGGTCATCTATGAATTCGTCAATGCTCTCATAGCGCTCCCACTTAGCAAGAATAACCGCATCAACAATGATGGAGAGACACTTGGCATTATGACGTTGCACATAGTCTTCTATTCCGTCGTAATCAGGATAGTTGATCGCTTTACTGATCCGGCAAAGCTGTGCAGTAGCTGCAAAGCCGAGAAACTCTCTGAGGGTCGTGAGGCGGAAGTCCTCATCCAGTCCGGCAATGTTCTGATATTCCGGTTTCGCGTCCTCGTGGCAATAGGAAATAAAATAATCGCAGAACTTCTCGTAGGTAGCCTTGATCATATAGAGGCAGTAAGCCTTGAAATCGCGCCTTTCTTCTTCGGTATCGAAGGGGCGGAAGACAGCGGCCTCATACTGGGATAAAAAGTTAGCGAGAAAATATCCCAGATCATAGGAGAAAGGACCGCAGAAAGTATATTCCATATCGATGACCTTGCATTCTTCTTCCTCTGCAAATACATTGGAAGTGTGCAGGTCACCGTGGATCAGGCATTCTCCTTTGGACATGAAAAGATGACGAAGCTTCTGCTGCTGCAGACGAATCGCCGGATTTGCACATACTCTCTCGGAAAATGTGATGAACTCAGGGTCCAGGGGTTGTGCAACCGTATCCCTTTCATCCACCTTCGTGAGGAACATGCCGTTATCCATAATGGAGCGCATCTTGGAATTCGTGAAATAGACGCCGAGACCACGATATTCTTCTCCTTCGAGATAATACTCGGAAGTGTAGAATTCCGTGGCTGCCATATATCTTGCCATCTGGTCCGCCAGAAGAGGGTAAGTCTTGCCCTTCATAAGCTGGAACCGGGCTATCTGGAGATGGGAGACATCTTCTGTGATGAAAACCTTGTTCTCATGGTCGATATCGTAGAGATCCGGAAGCAGGTCCGGAACGATCGCTTTACGGAGCTGCATGGACCGGTATTCCAGACGGTAGCGGTCCAGATTCAGCTGCATATCAAAGCCGCAGCGGGGAGTTTCTGTAGCCTGCTTTACGATGAGTTTGTGTTCTCCGTCAGAAACACGGAAAACGAAGTTGATGAAACCGTCTCCGTCATCCTCAGAAGTTCCATCCCCAACTGCAGAAATGGTGACACAGCCGTTCAGATTAAAAAAGTCCAGTCTGGAGGCAACGTACTCCGCAACGTTATCCTTCGTCAAGATCAGCATGATGTCACCTCCTTCTCCGTTAAAAATCAATCAAAATAATCATCTGCCAGGCGGTAAGAGTTCTGTTTGTTATAATTATCCACCATGGCATGCAGGTCTTTCACCAGATGATCGATCCCCTCTCCGGTAAAAGAACTCACATAGTAAAAAATGGTGCATCCGGCCAGTTCAAGGTAACCCTTTGCCTGTTCCGGTTTGGAATCCTCCTTGTCGATCTTGGTGATGATCCCCACCACCGGCTTGGAGAATTTGGACGCAGTACCACCCGAGAACCAGCAGTTATCATCGCTGGAATCCTGAACCAGTCCGATGACATCGGCGTCATGGGAAGCGATCGTCAGAGAGCCCCAATATCCTCTCTGCTGCACATACACTCCCGGCGTATCGATAAAATTACCGATATACTCGACAGCCTGCGTCTTGTCATACTTCAGCTCTTCATTGCGAAGGGCCTGGATCAGGGTGGTCTTGCCTGCCGCAGAAGCACCAATCAATATTATCTTCATAAACTATACTACTCCGGTCTAATTAAGATTCAAGATCAGGTCTTGGTAATAGGCACAGCATCAAAACCGAGCTTGTTATAGAAAGTAGTGATGACACTGTTGAGGGCAGACTCCACGTTGGCGGTGGAACCTACAATAATCAGAGAGCCGGAGAAACGATCCACAAATCCAAGCTTGATGCTGGCTGCCTTAGTTGAGATATCAGCAGCAATGATCGTAGCTTCAGACGGTGTGATCGTCATGATACCAATCGCATCATGGTAGCCATCCGGAAGACCAAGCTTTTTATAGACCGATGCCTTAGGACGTGTGACCATATGTGCAAGCGTGATCTGCTTGCCGGGAACGTATTCCTGGATCATACGATCTTTTTCGCCGGCGCCGATGCCGTTGTTAATCATATCCCTTTGCATGACTACTCCTTTCCAGACGAGTGGGCACACTCGTCCCTTATACATAATAACTTATGTTAATTATATATAATAACAGGAGGGAAGTAAATATATTTATGTATGATTTTACAAGTATTCTTTTGTGATTTTATAAGTTTTTTTTTAAACAGATTATTGCACCAGAAAAGCAGGAAAGTAATATTTGTGTCTTTTGGAGAATCATAGTATAGTAGATGAATATGAGACTAGCGATGATATGCCTGCAGGAGGACCGGAATTATGGGTAAAGAGAGGGAAGACAGGAAGGGATCGGAAAGGGAGTCAGTCAGGAATTACACTTACATTCTGCACTGTAGTGACGGAACGTTCTACACCGGCTGGACCACGGACCTGGACCGCCGGGTCAGGACCCACAATGAGGGGCATGGCGCAAAATACACCAGGAGCCGGATTCCCGTGCGCCTGGTGTACTATGAGACATTTTCTTCAAAAACGGAAGCGATGCAGCGTGAGTATGCGATCAAGAGGCTGAGCCGGTCGGAAAAACTTGCTCTGATCCGGTCGATGCAGCCGGATGACCTCAGATCAGATAGACATACATAAAAATAAAATGGCACAGGCTTCCGCCCATGACAAATAGGTGGAAGATCTCATGGGAGCCGAAGTATCTGGGAAATCGCTCGAATACTTTCAGCTTCAGTCCGTAGATCACACCGCCTATGGTATATATGATCCCGCCTGCCAGCAGCCAGAGAAAGGCGGCTGTGGACAGGTCAGTGAGCAGGGACTTAAAGACAAAGATGCAGGCCCAGCCCATGGCGATATAGATCACGGAGCTCACCCACTTGGGGCAGTTTATGATGAAGATCTTCAGCAGGATCCCGAGAATGGCCACAGCCCAGATCAGGATGAGCAGGGGGATGCCTTCCCGACGGTCCAGGACCAGAAGGCAGAC
>CAMPCK010000116.1 GCA_946645735.1 uncultured Clostridia bacterium | reverse complement strand
GGCGATAGCCCTGATATCTGAGCATATCCCATAGTAATTAGGCGATGGAAGTATGACACACGCCGCATCGGGGTTCTCATCCAGAAGTCTGGACACCTCGTCCGGCGATACCGATCCAAGGATGCCGTGCTCCTTCATTATCTCAGGGAAGAGATATACGGGCTCAAGCCCTCCCAGTCTCATGGCGTTGAAGATGGACTTGTGGGAATTCCTGGCCATTATGACCTTGTCCCCTCTTTTCGTGCAGGAAAGAATTCCCGCGATGAGACCTACGGAAGAACCGTTGACCAGAAGATATGACTTTTTTGATCCGTAAAGTTTCCTGTACTTTTCCATGACCTCAAGGATCACGTCCTCAGTCTGGAAAAGATTGTCTGCCCCCGGTATCTCGGTTATATCACAGTCCATCAGTTTGTCCAGGATATCTCCGTAACCCAGTTTTTTATACAGCTGCGATCCTTTGTGTCCCGGCATGTGAAAGGACACGGGGTCCAGGGCAGCATGCTCAGGAAGAAAGTCCAGAAGCGATCTTTTCATTTTTGCACCTATAATATCAGATCCATAATATTTCCGAGATTAGCCACTATGATCGAAATGACGGCAAGCCCCAGCACGACTCCCACATGCACCCATTTTTCGTTGACCACAAGGCCTATGAACTCTCTGACTTCAGCATTGGGCCAGAAATACCATTTTGTCTTTGCACCCATGCCTGCGGCTTTGAGACCGACTTCCCTGGCGAACATGCCTCCTCTGAAAACGTGATAGTTCGTGGTGGAGAAGGCGACCTTGGCATCCGGGTCACGTTCTTTTATGAGTTCCGCGGAAAACTTCATGTTTTCCAGTGTCGTGGTGGAGCGGGTCTCCGCCATTATCTGTTCCTCTTCTATTCCTTGCTCCAGAAGATAGCGTTTCATGGCCTCTCCCTCGGAGATCACTTCATCAGACCCCTGTCCTCCCGAGGGAACGAAGACCGCTTTCTTTCCGGTCTCTTCCAGCTGTCTCCTGTAGAGATCAATAGCCTTGTCTACGCGGCCCTTCAGAAGCGGGTACAGCGTTCCGTCCTTCTTTATGGCACATCCGAGGATGATAATGAAGTCCTTGTTCAGCTTGGGTTTATAACCGCCTGCTCTCTGAAGGCATACGATGGTAGCGAACAGTATGCATTCAAAATACAGGAAAGCCGAAGCTACAGCAGTCTTGAGCAGGTAGATCGCGATATCTTTGGCTTCTGATCCGATCAGATACGGTGCATAGTACATAAGAGCAAAGCATACCACCACGCCGCAGATCATGAACACGCCGATAAATACGCCGAGAAGATTTACAGGTCTGAAGCCCTCCTTTGAAATGAGCATCAGATTTGATATCGCCATGAATGCAGCAAAGACCAGAACAAGCGGGCTGGTCAATACTGCCACAAAGCTCAGAGCGTTTCCTGCATAGTCAAAGAACATGGCCGATCCGAAGTATTCGTGCCGCGCAGCGGTCAGAACGTATATCCCTCCGAAAACAGCTGTCATTATGGCAAAATACAAGGAAAGTCCCAGGAACAGTATGGTCCTGTATGAGAAAAATTTTTCTCTGAATTGCTTTAAAAAGGCCCAGACGAAGAACACTGTTGTTACAAGGAACAGCATAGCCAGTCCTATGAAGGTGAAATAGTTTCCTCCGAAGCCATAATTATCAGTCATGATGATGTTGAACTTCGTGACCGTATATTCAGACGAGTTGAACTGCTGCATTTTGCCGGGGTTATCCTTGTCAAGGGTATATATGACCGTACCGTCCGTCTTGCCGGGCTTGATCGCTCTGACAGTAACGCGGTAATATTCATCGGTCGCTGATATGTCTCTCAGTTCGACGATCCCTTCAGGCTCCGTTTCGAATCTGACTTCATCATTGGCCGGATCCTCCCTGTGCACATAAAAGGAATAGTTGTCCCCTAAGGCAAACATTCCCACCACCATCAGAACGATGATCACAATGTAAGCTATGAATAACGGTTTGGCAGATATCTTCATATTCAAAAAATTCCTTTCGATGGTAATATTCTATAATATTTTTCCCATCAAATCAAGAAGAGGCTGTGCCGGGAGAGAAAGCCCGACAACAGCCTCTTGAGAAGAATTATCTTCAGTTATCATTACCGGCTTCGGTGGCGCTGTCAAAGATGGCAGTTACAGCCTTATCCGGTTCTTTTGTCATGAGCGTGACGATAACAGCCGCTATGCCTCCCAGGATGAATCCGGGGATTATCTCGTAGACTCCCGTGGATGAAAGGAATGCCAGCCAGAGGCCGTCCGTCAGTGCGCCTACGATAACGCCTGCGCATGCGCCCTTGTAGTTGAACCTTCTCCAGAAGAGCGAAAGGAGTACCGTAGGTCCGAAAGCTGCTCCGAACATACCCCAGGCATTTTCAACCAGGTTCATGATTGCCTGCGCGCCGGAGCCTTTTGATGATGCGATCATGAACGCGATTATCGCGATCACGACTACCGCGAGTCTTCCTACCCAAAGCACCTCTTTATCACCTGCATCCTTCTTTATGAGAGGTTTATACATGTCAGACGTAAAGGAGCTGGAAGCTACGAGGAGCTGCGAATCTGCCGTCGATACTGATGCTGCCATTATGGCTGCAAGAAGGAAGCCGGAAACGATCGGCGGGAAGAACTTACGGGCCATGGCGATGAATACGGTCTTCTGCGCTCCCTGAGTCAGAAGTTCCTCGCCCACTATCATTCTGGCCTGATAAGCCATGAGGCAGGCCGCTCCTATGGAAAGCACCACCCATACGATGGCGATCACTGCGGATTTCTTGACCATGGAAGGTTTCTCTATGGACATGAACCTTACGATGATGTGAGGCATGCCGAAATATCCAAGCCCCCAGCCCAGGCCGCTTAAAACATCCTGCCAGCTTGCGGAGAAGAGACCTTCTCCGAAATCACAGGTAACCACCTCGCCGGAAGCGTCCGTATACTCATATACATTGGCAAGAAGCGATGTATCCAGGTCCTGCGTGGCAGTTACTATGATAGGTATGGCGAGCAGCGCTATCAGCATGAGTATGCCCTGGAAGAAATCCGTCCAGCATACAGCCTTGAATCCTCCGAGGAAGGTGTATCCAACGATTATAAGAGCGAAGATCATCATCGCAGTTCTTTCATTTATTCCCGGGAATAAAGTGGTGAATACCGACGTACCTGCTACGAAAGCAGAGGCCACGTATACCGTGAATGCCACCAGGAAAATGATGGCGCATACTATCTGAAGGGTCTTCTTTTCAGTCGCAAATCTGTTTGTCAGATATTGAGGGATCGTTATGGAATCCCCCGCAGCTTTAGAGAACTGTCTCAGGCGCTTGGCGCAAAATATCCAGTTCGCGGCAGTTCCCAGCGCGAGCCCTATTCCTATCCAGATCTGTCCGAAACCGAAAGCCAGGATAGATCCGGGGAGACCCATAAGAAGCCATGCGGACATATCGGAAGCCTGTGCAGACATGGCGGTGACCCATGGACCCATTGTTCTTCCGCCGAGGAAGTAGTCCTTTTCGTTCCTGTTCCCTCCGTTAAAAAAGAAACCTGTCGCTACGAAGAACAGTATGATGAAATAGCCTATGAATACGATGATCTCTGCGTTGAGCATTTAAGTTTTCTCCCTTCTGCACCAAGGCTTAGACCATGGATATGCAGTATTTAATATGTTCTTATGATATCACTATCAAATACAGAAACAAATATCGACTAAATATTAGACTAAAATCAAAATTTTTACATATAAAAATTGAATAAACCCTTGATTTTTAAGGCTTTGTATATTAGACTAAAGTATAAATTAAAATATATTAAAAAAATAAAACATACTATAGCGGTTAGTTATATGAGAAAAACATCTAAAAATCAGACTAAAAGCCGTATAGTATCTGCAGCATGGCAGCTGTTTTACAGGTATGGCTATGACAATACTACTATAGATGATATCGTCGAGGCATCGAACACCTCCAAGGGATCCTTCTATCATTATTTCGAATCCAAGGACTCCCTTCTCGGTTCCCTTTCCTATCTTTTTGATGAGAAATACGACGAGCTTTCTGAGACGCTGGACCCGTCACTCTCACCTTTGGATAAGCTCATCTATATGAACCGCGAACTGTTCCTTATGATAGAGAATACCGTATCAGTAACGCTTCTTTCACAGCTCTTTGCGAGACAGCTGATAACGAGGGGTGAAAGGCATCTTCTGGAGCCTGACCGCACCTATTACAAGCTTCTCAGGCAGATCACCATAGAAGGACAGGAACAGGGGCTTTTCAGGGACGACCTCAGCATCAACGA
>CAMPCK010000115.1 GCA_946645735.1 uncultured Clostridia bacterium | reverse complement strand
TCAGCTACATTTCAAAATTTTTAAGTTTGTAGCTGAGTTCTTGGATTTTCGACTACAACACTTAAAAATGCATAGATGCGGTCCAAAAACAGAGCCCATGATTTATTCGCAGGTGAGAAGTTTAAGCAGATCCAGATTTTTTTCATCGACATAAGGCTTCAGCTCATCAAAGGTCGCGGTCTCGTAGTCGCTGTCAAGATATTCCGGGGTCATTGTTGTTGACATGAAGCTATAGATCTCGCCATCTTCAGAATCGAATCCGCCCGAAGAAACAGGATCCATGGCGGCTCCCTGCCAGGTGCCACGGGGAACGAGGATCTGGGGCCTTTCGCCCTTTGCCAGGTCCTGACCGAGAAGCCTGATTTCGCTTTTTCCATCGGGATGGATCAGAAGAAGTCTTACTGCAGGACCTGAGTGATGGAGCCAGATCTCATTGGAAGTGAGCCTGTGCATGCGGGAAAAGGTATCCGGCGTAAGCAGGTAGTAGATGGCGCCGTAAAGAGGACGCTCCTTGGGATAGGCATCAATTGCGCTTCCCGGGAGAATATCTTCTGAACAGATGGTTTTGGCCCAGAGGCCGCCTTCTTCTACAAGAGGTTCCATGCCGAGTATGTCGATAATGTCTTTAAGCTTATTCATGTATCCCTCCGGGGTGTGTTCCTAAAGTTCGTTATAGAAGCAGGGTGCAAGCATTACTCCGCAGTCTGCAGTGATCACCTGGCCTGTGACGGCGCTTGTGAGATCGCTTGCGAGGACCAGGCAGAGTTTGCCGATTTCTTCGGGCTCCACGAGTTTACCGAGAGCGCTTCTATCTTTGTAGCTGTCCGCCCAGCCGGGGATGAATTCATCCTGACCTTCCTTGAAGATCAGACCTGGCGCTATGCAGTTCACTCTGATTTCGGGGCCGTAGGCCTGAGCCTGGGATCTTGTCATCATCTCCACAGCAGCCTTGGATGCTCCGTAGTGAGCAAGCTTCCGCGCAGGGTTTGTGGCATTAATGGATGAGATGTTTATGATGGATCCCTTCTTCATAAGTGGACGCAGCTTCTGTGTAAGGAAGAACACGCCTCTTGTGTTCACATCGAACATGCTGTCCCAGTCCTCCGGAGTGATTTCGTCCATATCCTTTGCGGGATAGATGCCTGCATTATTTACAAGGCAGTCAATGGTGATTCCCTTGTCGGCTATAGCCTTTACAAAAGAATCTATGGATTCAAGGTTCCCTGTATCAAGGTGCATGAATTCAAGGTGCTTTCCGGGCCACTTTGTTCTGACCTCATCTGCTGCATCAGCTGACTTGTTATACGTCAGAATAACGTCAGCACCGCTTTCAATGAAGACGTCAGAGATGGATCTGCCTGCTCCCGACAGTCCTCCCGTCACTATGACCGTTTTTCCTCTGAAATCCAGCATGTCTGAATACTTACTCATCTGTTGATCCTCCGCGTAATAAAGTTCAGATTGGATAAAAGGATTATACCATTTTTTGCATCGTTTTGAAATGGAAAGAAACCAATATTCAGGACTTTTCCTTCATGTGGGAGACTGATTGGAAAATAAAAAAGACACTCCCTATCGGAGTGTCCTTCTGGTGCGGATAACAGGAGTCGAACCTGCATGGTGTTACCCACACGGACCTGAACCGTGCGCGTCTGCCAATTCCGCCATATCCGCATATGCTGGCTGGTGAACATACCTATTATATAACAGGCATATGCAAAAATCAAAGACTTTTTGTATTTTATATAAAAAACTTTCGAACCTTCCTGCACCCGGATGTGAGATTTGTGGTATACTTGGTTTTGCAGAAAAGATTTTTGAAGAGGTAATCCCATGAAAGATATTTTGCTTAAGCCAGGAACACCATATTTCAATTATGTCGAGGTGGAAGTCTGTGACTATCCCGGAGGCACTGACAAGGAACCCAGAAAGCGCATGACCATCACCGTGGACTACGGCGAGTTTGACGTGAACCAGCTTAAGAAGCAGGGCATGGATTTCGCCCAGGTCATGGATTACTACCGCGACTGGATATATAACCAGGTAAAGTACAGACTTCTTGATGACTGGCAGGCAACTGCCGGGCTTGATGAGACCCTTGCAATTGTTGAAGAACACATAAAGGGATTTTTTGAATAGGATTGTAAATAAACGATTTTATGTCACAGAATATCAATGACAATAAAACACTGATAAACGATTTCACTGAAGGAAACGTCACGGGCAGGCTCATTAAGTTTGCCACGCCCCTCTTTCTCGGGAACATGCTTCAGGTGGTATATAACATGGTGGACATGATGATCGTTGGAAACGTCATCGGCAAGGCCGGACTTTCTGCGGTTTCCATCGGAGGCGACCTGAACAACTTTCTGACCTTCATAGCTATGGGCTTCACCAATGCTGGGACCATCATCATTTCCCAGTATATCGGGGCGGGCCAGAAAAGAAACGTAGGCCGCTTCATCGGAACCTTCACCCTGGCACTCGGGGCGGCTGCGGTGATCATGACCGTGATCTCAGCGGCCCTTCATGAGAATATCTTAAGATGGATGAACACTCCTGAAGAGGCATACACCGAAGCCAAGGCATACTGTCTCACCTGCATTCTGGGGCTTGTCTTCATCTACGGATATAACGCCGTGAGCGGAGTCTTAAGGGGAATGGGGGACTCGAGGCATCCATTTATCTTTATCGCTGTTGCGGCAGCCATGAATATCGCACTTGACTGCCTCTTCGTAATTGGCCTTGGGACCGGGGCCTTCGGCGCAGCCCTTGCTACTGTCATAAGTCAGGGCTTCAGTTTCATTGCCGCTGTGGTATTTCTTGCAAAAAACCGTCACCGCCTGGGATTCGAAATGGACAGGGAGTGCTTCAGGATCGACAGAGGGATGCTTGCAACCCTCATCAAGCTTGGAGTGCCCATGGCCTTAAAGAGCACATCCGTTGCCTTCTCCAAGATGTTTGTAAACTCATATATAAATTCCTTCGGAGTTACGGTTTCAGCCGTGGCTGGCGTGGGATCAAAACTCAACCACATGATCGCCCAGTGCTCCAATGCCTTCAACACCGCAGGAGCTTCCATGGTAGGCCAGAATATCGGTGCCGAAAAGTACGACCGCGTGCCTAAGATCCTCATTTCGGACTTTCTCATTATGGCGGTCATTTCAGCCATATGTTCAGCCGCAGTCATCATGTATCCCGAGGGAGTTTTCGGGCTCTTCACCAAGGACCCTGAAGTTCTCAAAGTCTCCATGGAGTTCATTCCTGTAGCGGTTGTCATCTTTATCGGATCCGCCTTCAGAGCGCCTTCCAACGCCCTGTCAAACGGCACGGGAAACTTCGTAATAAACTTTGCCATTGCAATACTGGACGCCATCGTCATCAGAATCGGTCTCGCCCTGTTCCTGGGACTCTATATGAACATGGGATATCTGGGCTTCTGGTTCGGCGATGCTTTTGCGGGATTCACCCCCTTCGTGGTGGGCGGCATCTTCTACCTTTCCGGCAAGTGGAAAACCAACAAATACGTTATTAAAAAATAAAGGGCGAGATGACTCGTCCTTTATGTGAGACCCTGCCTCGTGCAGGGTTTATTTAGTTCTTAAACTGTTTCTCGCATCCCGCCAGTCCGGCATGTATTTCGAAACCAGGCTCCAGAAGGCATTGTTATGATAGCGCTCCTTTATGTGACAGAGCTCGTGGAGAATGATATAGTCAAGCTCCTTGTCCGTCTTGTTCACAAGCCTTAAGTTAAAGGTGATGCGCCTGGTCTGGACATTACAGGAACCCCAGCGGGACTTCATATCCCGGATGGTCCAGCCGCTGGATTTAAGGCCGGTACGCGCCTCCATAAGAGGGACCCGTTCTTCAAGGCGAGCTCTCAGTTCTTTGCGGGCGGCTTCCTTTAGTTCAGGGTGCTCAAGGTATTCCGGCTCCCGGGTCTTCCGCACTTCTTCTCTTAAAAGAGCCTTCTGTATCCAGGCCTCCCGGCTTCTCACGAAGTCCATGATCTGCTTATCCGTGGTGCGTCTGGGGCAAGAGACCAGGACGTTTCCCTGATCATCGACCCGAAGGTACATATTCTTGATGTTTTTTCTTGTTACGAGAATTTTCATTTTTGCTCCTTAACAAGGCCTATTATATCATATCAAGTACGAAAAGAAATCGCAAATTGAGGGTTTATCGAGATGTCCGGCGCAGATTCTTTGCTTTTATATTTGCCTCCGCGAGCATTTACTGTTGATTTTAAAATTATTAAATTTTAACAGTAAAAAAATTGACCTCATTACTGGTGGATTCGAAATAATTAGTCAAGTCCATAATTGTGTGTAAATTCCCTTCAGGCACAAAGTTGTTTATGCT
>CAMPCK010000114.1 GCA_946645735.1 uncultured Clostridia bacterium | reverse complement strand
GCTGCAAGGAGGATGATGATCATGGGGTCCGTCATCTGTTCAAAGAACTTTCTGATTGTGGATTTGCCCTTGGCTTCAGCCAGCTTGTTCTTGCCGTTGGCCTGAAGTCTCTTGGCTGCTTCCTCGGATGTGAGACCCTCAGCGGAGCTCTTCACATCCATGAAGACCTGTTCTGTTTCTTCAAGATAATACTTCATTTTTACCTCTCTGTATGTTAATGCATTACTTTGCCATAACTGTGGGTCAGCATAAAAAAAGACTCAAAGTATAGGCCACCTATACATGAGTCTCGCAATTTAATACAAGCCAGATCTGTGATCGCGAATGTTGACTTGTAACGATGTTTCGCTTGCTACTCCCCCACGGGACTAGAGAATTCTACCACAAAATAACTGCGGTGTCAATAAATCATGACGCCGCAGCCTTTAATTTAAAAATTATCAATTGTATCCTTGTCAAGCTCTCTGATAACTGCACAGGCAAGCTCCACAGCAGCCTCGAAATCATCGAGTCTTGCGATGCCGTTATGGGAGTGGATGTATCTCACGGGAACTGAAATTACGATACAGGGTGTTCCCTCATTTGCCAGATGAATGACTCCCCCGTTGGTGCCGCCGCCTTCTCGTACTGCGGTCTGGACAGGTATGTTATTGCGCTCTGCCACGTCCAGGGCAAATCTCATGAATCTGGGATTCGTGATCATTACTCTGTCAAAAAATCTCAGCATGGGACCTTTGCCGAGAGCCGCCTGAACTTCCCCTGACTCTGCAATGGTATCGTCTGCGGGGCAGCCTTCGAAGCAGATGGCGATTTCAGGATCAATGCGGTTCACAGCAACCTTTGCTCCGCGCTCACCAACTTCTTCCTGGGATGTCATGGAGGCGGTCACGTCCACCTTAAGGTCTTCTCCCTGAAGCCTTCTCATGGTCTCAATCATGGCAGCTGCACCCAGCCTGTCATCAAAGGCCTTTCCCATGATGGTTCCGTGCTCCTCGTCATAGATGAATTCTGAATCCGGAACTATGGGCTCACCCATCCTTATCTTATATGACTTCTCAGTCTCCTCCTTTGATGAGGATCCGATATCTATGGAGAGGTCGCCGAGTTCCAGCGTTCTTCCCTTCTCTCCCTGCTTCATGAAGTGCACCGGTTTCGATGCTATGATTCCGGGGATGTATTTTCCGTCAGCATTTCTCACCCATACTCTGGATGAAGGAAGTGATCCCGGATTCCAGCCGCCCAGGGCAACGAATCTTATGGTGCCGTTTGCCCTTACGGAATGAACCATAAAGCCCACTTCATCTCCGTGGGCATCCAGCATGAGCATGGGCTTTCCGGAGTTTTCCTTTCTCTTTATATACAAGTTTCTGATATGGTCTTCTTCAAAGTTTCCCAGGCCATCAGCATACTTTCTTGCGACACATATAGCCTCGTCTTCAAAGCCTGAAGGAGCCTTGGCTGAAGAAATATCCTTTATCATTTCTATGGTTTTTGAATCAATCATTTCTTACCCTTCTCTCTTAAGAATTCAACACGAACGATTATATCACAAAAAAACAGGGAAGCAAATATTTTGCTTCCCTTGTCTGATTCTGAATCTTCTATGCCTTTTTTCTTAAGATGGCTTCCACCTGGTCCTTCTTTTCGAAAAGCACACAGCCTCCCAGGTGGGATTCGCCCAGGAGTCCCTGAAGCTGGAGCTGCTCGAAGAGCCTGGAGCTGATGGCATCCTTAAGAGATGTGTCCTTAACGTTGATGTCTGAATAAGGTGAGAAAGGACAGGGCTCTGCTCCGCCGTGGGAGTTGATGTGGAAGAATCCGCGGCCTGCTGCCATGCAGCCTCCGTTTGAAAGTTCGTCCCCGGGGAAGGACAGAAGAACGATGTCAGTTGTCTTCTTTCTCATGTTCTCCATGGCTTCTGCCACATATACACGCTCCGGGTCTCCGGGAGCCAGGTACTGGGCTTCCTCGGTTACCGGCACGAATTCCACATAGATTATGAGCTTGCAGCCCTTGTTCATGAGGTCTTCGATGAACTCTGGGGAAGTTACTTCTTTGTAGTTCTCCGTGGTAACGGTGATGGATGCTCCGAAGATCATTCCGTTATCCTTAAAGGTGTTCATGTTGGCTTCAATCATGTCGTAGATACCGTCGCCTCTTCTTCCGTCAGTAATGGCCTTGTCGCCTTCGATGCTTAAGACAGGAAGCAGGTTCCTGTTCTTGTCGAAGAGATCGAAATAGTCCTTATCTATATATGTACCGTTGGTGAACACGGGGAAGATTATGCTCTTGTACTTGCTTGCTTCGTCGATTACGTCGCGTCTTAAGAGAGGCTCACCTCCTGCGAGCATGATGAAGCTTATGCCGAGATCCTCAGCTTCCTTGAAAACCTTGGACCACTGAGCTCTTGAAAGCTGCTCAACGGGTGCTGTATCCACGGTTGCGTCATTGCATCTTGAGTAGCAGCCTGCGCAGTGAAGGTTGCAGCTGGATGTGATGGATGCGATGAGGAATCCGGGAACGTGAAGGCCCTCTTCCTCATACTTTGTGCGGATCCTGGATGCTTTGCGGCTTGCAAGGAGGAACTTGGCCATAAATGTCCCCTCTTTTGGGTTTTTGAGGGTCGCCTTGATAATATCAGTAACAATTTCCTCAACAGTTTCTTCAATATGTTTCTGTAAAAAATTCTTATCTTCCATACAGTTTTCTCCGGTTTAATGATTAGTTTTCCCTTCTCTTGTCTTCATTTCAATATCTCTTTATCTATATACATTTTGATTTTATTCAATTTGATTGAGTTAAATTAAATTATAGCTATCATTTATATGTTTGTCAATACATTTTTTATTTTAAAAATTGATATTATTTACCTGATACTGATATAATAATGTGAGCATGGAGGTGCATCATGAAGATCGCAGTAATAACAGGAGCATCCAGCGGCATGGGCCGCGACTTCGCCATAGCAATTGACAAAGAATACGACCTTGATGAGATATGGGTAATCGCAAGAAGAAAAGAACGCCTTGAAGAACTTTCCCAGGTGTGCAGAGCAGCGGTCAGAGCTGTAGCACTTGATCTGCTTGATCCCGGAAGCTATGACATTTATTCAGACCTTCTGAAGGATGCCAGGCCTGATGTGCAGTTCCTGGTTAACGCTGCAGGCTTCGGTCTCTTCGGAGAATTCTCTGAGATGGATCTCAAAAAGCAGCTTGAGATAGTCGAGCTTAATGACAAGGCTCTCACAGCTATGACATACCTTACCCTGCCCTATATGAAGGCCGGATCCCACATTATAAATCTTGCTTCCAACTCCTCATGGCAGCCGGTTCCCTACATGAACGTCTATGCTGCATCAAAAGCCTATGTCATGAGCTTTTCAAGGGCTCTCGGCATGGAGCTCAGGAATCAAAAGATCTATGTCATGGCCGTTGCTCCCGGCTGGATAAAGACAGAATTCTTCGATACTGCAGTTCATGATGACACCATCAAATACTTTGACAGGTACTACACATCCAGGCAGGTCATCGACCGCGCCATGAAGGACCTCAAAAAGAAAAAACCCGTATCCATTCTGGGACTTCCCGTAAGGATGCAGGTAAGATTAGTAAAACATCTTCCTGTGAGCCTGGTCATGAAGACCTGGTGCAGACAGCAAGGGAAATAAAGCATAAGAAAAGTCCGCCAAACGGCGGACTTTTTTAAATCAGCTTGTACGGAGCATTTTTATACTTGTTTCTTCCTATTTTGAATTTCTTTTCAGTGATCTTTTTCATGATCTGGGTCGTGGTCATGAACTCCTTATCAACCTTAACCAGGTACTGTTTGCCGTCCTTTTCCACCAGATAATTCCCTCCCAGGTCATTTACCTGGTCGATAGCTTCGAAAAGACCGAAGGATGGCATGATGGTCCACTCCGCAGCATGCTCAAGCTTACTGAGAGCCTTGGATCTTATGAGGGGCTGTATGGAATCAGCATCGGAATATTTGGCATAAACGACAGCATCATATTTATCTCTGCACTTGCCCACCTTCTCATAGTCATTCAGATCGATTGGTTCTTTTATTATCGTGAAGTCCAGCCTTCCCTCATCATCGAGAAGATAATCGATGCTCACGTCGAGAAGTTTCGACATGGCCTTGAGATTATCTATGTCCGGCATGCCGTTGTCGTTTTCCCACTTGGCCACCGCACTTCTTGATACTGATAACTTCTCTGCAAGCTGCTCCTGTGAAAAGCCTGCGCGCTTTCTTGCTTCCTGTAATTTTTCTCCGAATGTCATTGTTCTGTCCTCCTGATTTCCCAGACGTCATCTGCGGTCCGTTCTGATACTCAAACATTAACCCGCCTGTGTCAGGAAATCAATAAACTTCAGGTGACAGGGCTGTTACTAACCGTAACACC
>CAMPCK010000113.1 GCA_946645735.1 uncultured Clostridia bacterium | reverse complement strand
AATCTAGTGGAGTAATTAAAACAAAGAAGCTCATTTCGCAAATAGCGAAGTGGGCTTTTTTGATGTCTGCATCTAAACGTGCTGTTACAAGGTCAGCAATAAAAGGTCTGATATGTCAGCAATGATATATTGAACCTTTTGTCGTAAAAATTGTATGGAATTGTATATCCAATTTGTTACAATAAGATATGCAACGGATGAAACATATAAGGAACTGGTTTCCGAATGAGTTGTTATCGCATACTTCTTCACCAAGACCTGTGTTCCCTGCAAAATGATGACAATGGCTCTTGAGGAGCTCGATGATGAGTTTCCCTTCTTAAACATCGTTAAGGTTGACTGCGATGAATGTCCCAAGACATCAGAGGAGTTCGAGATCATGGGAATCCCCGATCTCTACTACTATAACGACGGCGAAGTCATCTTCCACGAGTCAGGAGCAGTTGATGCCGATCACGTCAAAGAAAAACTGGCAAATATACTGTATTAGTAATATAATGTTAAATAACTGAAAGAAAAGGAGAACGATCATGAAAAAGTTTTTTGCATTACTTCTCGTTTTAACTTGTGTGTTCACTTTTGCTGCCTGCGGCGGAGACACAGGAGACACAGGTTCTGACACTCCGGGACCTGTAGACATGAGCGCATTTCCTGCTGACATAAACGAATGGACTGGCCAGAACTACATCGACTATTTCAAGGCTCAGGGCCTCTTCATCGAAGAAGGTTCCTATAAAACCTGGCTTCAGGATCACGCTGAATATTTCCCCGGAACTCCTGTAAGTGAAAATGCAGGCTGGTGGGATGCCAATGACGAAACAGGAGAACACGGATATATGATGATCCTTATCGCTTCCCCTGATCTTGCTGACAGCTCTCAGGAAGCCTATGATGAATGGATGAACTATATCAGGGAAAATCATAAACTCAACGAAGAATTTACTGCTCTTAAGGTTGATCATCTCGTAGGAAACGCAGCCTTCTGCTACTCCGAGCTTACTCTTAACGATGATGAGCTCGCCAAGATAGAAGCAGCCTACGAACAGTTCATTGCTGACACAGGAGCAACTGCAGAATTTTAATTTAAGTATGAGGGGGCGGCTCAGGTCCGCTCCCAGTAATTTGAGGTAATAATGAAAGTAAACGATATTTTACACGGATTTAAAGTAGTAAGAGTAAGAGAATCAGAAGAGCTCAAGGGCACCTTCTATGAAATGGAGCATCTTAAGACCGGAGCCCGGCTGGCATGGCTTGACAACGGCTGCGAGAACAAACTCTTCTCCGCAACCTTCAAGACCCTTCCCTGGGATGACACGGGAGTATTCCATATCCTTGAGCATTCCGTTCTGGCAGGTTCCGACAACTATCCCGTTAAGGAACCCTTCCTGGATCTCATAAAGAGCTCCATGAACACCTACCTGAACGCCATGACCTTCCCGGACAAGACCATGTATCCTGTATCTTCCAAGAACGAACAGGACTTCATCAATCTGACCAGGGTCTATCTCGATGCGGTCTTCCGCCCTGCCATTTATTACAATGACAGCATTTACCGTCAGGAAGGCTGGCACTATGAAGTTGAGGATGAAGAGCCCTTCTATAACGGCGTTGTTTTCAATGAAATGAAGGGAGCCTTTGCTTCAGTGGATACCATCATAGAAGAAGGCCTTATGCGCGAGCTCTTTCCAGATAACACATATAAGTATGTTTCAGGCGGTCACCCGGAACACATTCCTGACCTGACCTACGAGAACTTCTTAAGAGCTCACAGGGAATTCTATTCACCTTCAAACTGCAGATTCTTCCTGGACGGAGATCTGCCCCTTGAAAGAGTGCTCACAATAATCGACGAGGAATATCTCTCAACCTTTGAGCGTAACGATCATGTTCACGAGATCCCCGTTCAGGCTCCCGTTGAAACCAAAGAACTCACAGAGTTCTACGAGATCGGAAAGGATGAGGATGAGAGCAAAAAATCCCACTTAGCGCTTGGTAAAGTCTTCGCTGACTGGAGCATGCGCTCAAGGATAATCGCATATAACCTTATCGCCATGTATCTCGCAGGTGATAATGAGTCCCCTCTCAAGCGCGCCATTCTTGAAAAGGGTCTGGCTCAGGATGTGGAATTCGCAGTCATGGACGGTATCTCACAGCCCTTTTATGCACTGATTTTCAGAAACATGGATTCCTCAGACAAGGATGAAATACTTAAGGTATACAGAAATACCCTTGAAAACATACTTAAGACCGGCGTTGATAAGGAAGCCCTGATCGGCGGCCTTAACCGCTTCGAATTCAGCTTAAGAGAATCCGGAGAGCCTGCAGGTCTCAACCGCGCCATCAACGCCATGAGCTCATGGCTCTACGGAGGAGATCCCCTTCTCTATCTCGAAAGCAATAACATCGTGCATGAACTGAGAGCTGCTCTTGACACCGATCTCTATGACAGAATCATAGAAGAGCTTCTCGATGAAAGCGGTCTTGTAATTATGACCATGCTTCCTTCAAAGACCAAGGGCGATGAAGATGCTGAAAAAGAATACGAGAGAGTTACCAAGGAATACTCATCCTTCTCAGAAGAAGAACTTAAAGAAGTTGAGGAAATCTATGAAAGAATGAGAACCTGGCAGGATACTCCGGACTCCGAGGAAGCTGTAGCTAAACTTCCCGTTCTGGAGCTTAAGGATGTAAGTCCCAAGCCTCAGTGGGTGGAACCCGAAGTATCTGAAGTAAACGGAGTGAAGTTCCTTTATGAACCCATCTTCACCAACGGCGTTGTTCACGTCAACATGTACTTCAACATTTCAGACCTCGAAGAGAATGATCTTAAGATGATGTCTGCCATGACAGAATTCCTGGGTCTTCTTCCCACATCGAAGCACACAGCTTCCGACCTTCAGAAGGAGACAAGGAAGCTCTTCGGAGGACTGGACTACAACGTTATCTCACCTTGGGTCAAGGGACATAATGACAGAGTCAAGCCATACTTTGTGGTGAACTTCAGCGTTCTTGAAGAGAATCTCGATGCCGCAATCGACCTGGTAACTGAGATCCTGACAGAATCAGACTTCAGCTATAAGGATGCCATGGCAGAGAATCTCACCCAGTGCAAGGAGATCATCTACCAGAGCATCATGGGTTCCGGCAACCAGTTCGCAGCAAGACGAGTGCTTGCAAACTATACCGCATCCGCATATATAGAGGAAAAGATCAACGGATATGATTTCCTTCTCTTCGTAAGAGATCTCATGGATAACTTCGATGAAAAGGCTGATGAATATGCCTCCGTCTGGGAAGCTCTTTCCAGGAAGGTATTCACCTCATCACGGCTCATGGTCGGAGAAACCTCCACAGAAAGACATGGATCTCTTGAAAGATTCGCATCCCTCCTTCCTTCAGGTGAAACAGCTCCCGAATATAAGGAAGTAAGCTTAAGCGGTGAACCAAAGAAGGAAGCTATCCTCATTCCTGCCGGAATTTCCTTCGCAGCCTTCGGATCCAATATGTCAAGATATGATGCTCAGCACAGCGGAAGATTCCAGGTGCTTTCACAAATCATGACCTATGGATATCTCTGGGAAGAGATCAGAGTTCACGGAGGAGCCTACGGCTGCGGCTTCAGCGCAGGAACTACCGGAAACATGGTATTCACTTCCTACAGGGACCCCAACCCGCAGAACTCTCTTAGGGTATATTCACAGGCCGGAGACTTCATCAGGGATTTCGCTGAAAGCGACGAGGATCTCACCAAGTACATAATTTCCAGTATCGCCGGCATGGACGGACTGATCTCATCCGCAAGACGCGGCTACGGTCAGGAGCTCAACTATATCAGGGGTACAGGCTACGAAGATCTCCTTGGTATCAGGAAGCAGATGCTTGAAACCACCAGAGAACAGCTTGGTGAACTGGCCGGCCTCTTCGATAAGGTAGGCCTTGACGGTTCCTGCTGCGTAGTAGGAAACGCAGAAGCCATCTCACCTGATGACAGCTGGGAAGTATATAACCTTTAAAGCAAACAGGGAATCGAATGATTCCCTGTTTTAATTATGGCATGAAAAAAACCGGAGAATAAATCTCCGGTTTTTTGTGTTCCTTGATCGATTAACGCTTTGAGAACTGGGAAGCTCTTCTGGCCTTCTTGAGACCATACTTCTTTCTTTCCTTCATTCTGGGGTCTCTTGTTAAGAAACCTGCTGCCTTAAGGGTAGCTCTGTAAGCTTCCTTATCAGCAACACAAAGTGCTCTGGAAATACCGTGTCTGAGTGCTCCAGCCTGACCGGTGAATCCACCGCCTGCTACTGTAGCTACTACGTCGAACTTTCCTTCTGCTCCAACGAGCTCGAGGGGACGACGAACTTCACGCTTTACGATTTCCATTCCGAAATAATCGTCTAAGTCTTTCTTGTTGACAGTGATCTTACCGGTTC
>CAMPCK010000112.1 GCA_946645735.1 uncultured Clostridia bacterium | reverse complement strand
AGGACAACGTATTCCAGGTTTGCTTCACAGACCCCAACCAGGGAATCAAGGCTGCAGACTACATTACAGAGAACTTTGCCGACAAGAAGGTTGGCGTTATCTACAATAACTCCGATCCTTACTCAACAGGTATCTTCAACGCATTCAAGGCAGAAATGGAAGCCAAGGGCGGAGAAGTTGCAGTAGCTGAAGGATATCCCGACGATACCAACGCAGATTTCGAAGGACTTCTTAACAAGTGCAAGGAAGCCGGAGCAGAAGTAATACTTCTTCCTATCTATTACACACCGGCATCACTTATTCTTGATAAGGCCAACAGCATCAACTACAAGCCGGTATTCTTCGGAGTAGACGGTATGGACGGTATCCTCGATATGGAAGGTTTCGATACAGCACTTGCTGAGGGCGTTATGCTCATGACTCCTTTCAACCCGTGGTCAACCGATGAGAATGTTGCTTCCTTCGTAGAGAAGTATCAGGCAGCTTATAACGAACTTCCCAACCAGTTCGCAGCTGACGGATATGATGGAATCTATGCTCTCTACAATGCTTTCAAAGCAGCAGGTCTTTCACCTGATCAGTCAAATGAAGAGATCTGTGATGCTATGATCGGACAGTTCACAGGCGGCTTCACCTATGACGGACTTACAGGTACAGCAATGACATGGAACGACAAGGGCGAAGTTAACAAGACTCCTGTTGTCTGCGTCATCGAAGGCGGCATCTATGTTGACAAATAAATATTAAGTTCAGAAAACACATTCAGAAACAAGCAGCAGAAACTTCTCAGGGTGCCGGCAATTCCCGGCACCCTGCTTTAGGGGAAAGAAAATGTTTTTATTAGCTAATATTATCAACGGCCTTACAATCGGATCCGTTTACGCCATAATAGCTCTGGGCTATACCATGGTGTACGGCATATCCAAGATGCTGAACTTCGCACATGGCGACGTTATCATGGTAGGAGCCTACATATCATTTTGCGGGACCTCTTATCTGGGGCTTCCTGCAGTGGTATCTGTCATTCTTGCGATGGCAGTATGCACATGTCTGGGAATCCTAATTGAGGGTCTGGCATACAGGCCATTAAGAGGCGCAGGATCTCTGGCTGTACTTATCACAGCCATAGGCGTATCATATTTCCTTCAGAATGCAGCACTTTTAATCTGGGGAAGCGCACCCAAGGTATTCACATCTCTTTTCAAAGGTATGGGAGGCGGAATACCCCTTTTCGGCGGTGAGCTTACTATTACCTGGGAAGCTGTATTCACGCTTCTGGCAAGCATCATTATCATGCTCGGCATGACCCTGTTTACAGGAAAGACAAAGATGGGCAAGGCCATGCGTGCGGTATCCGAAGACAACGGTGCAGCCCAGCTCATGGGTATCAACGTAAACTCAACTATTTCAATGACCTTTGCTATAGGCTCCGCACTGGCAGCCATAGCAGGTGTTTTGCTCTGCTCTTCATATCCTGCTCTCATGCCCACTACAGGCGCTATGCCCGGTATCAAAGCATTCACTGCTGCGGTATTCGGCGGCATAGGTTCCATCCCGGGAGCAATGCTTGGCGGCATTCTGATCGGTATGATAGAGGTATTCGGCAGAGTATATGTAGCATCTGAATTATCCGACGCCATTGTATTTGGTGTTCTTATCATAGTTCTTCTTGTGAAGCCCGCAGGACTTCTGGGCAAGAAGGTAATAGAGAAAGTGTAGGTGAAGGACGTGAATATGAAAATAAAGAACGGCAAACTTTCGCCTTACACAAAGAATTCAATAATATCCTACGGCATAGTAATCATAGCCTTTGTTGTGGTAACCGTACTTAACGGCATGGGTGCAGTATCCAGTTCCCTTCAGGGACAGCTGATTCCCATCTGCGCATATATTATCATGGCCGTATCCCTTAACCTGGTAGTAGGTATCTCAGGAGAACTGTCCCTGGGTCATGCAGGCTTTATGTCTGCAGGAGCATTTACCGGAATCGTCGTATCCGGAATGCTTGAAACATCAGGACTTCCCGATGCCGCAAGGCTGGTGGCTGCAGTTATCTGCGGTGCAATCATGGCAGGAGTTCTGGGATTCCTCATCGGTATCCCTGTACTGAGGCTCAGAGGCGACTACCTGGCTATCGTTACTCTCGCCTTTGGTGAGATCATTAAGAACATAATGAATATCGTTTATGCAGGCGTGGACAGCCACGGCTTCCACTTAAGGACCAATCCCGATCTGGGACTTGAAGAGGGCGGAAGAATGCTGCTTAACGGACCCATGGGCGCTACAGCTGTACAGCGTATATCCACATTTACAGCAGGTTTCATACTTGTTCTCATAACTCTTTTCATAGTTCAGAATATCATGAACTCCAAACAGGGAAGAGCTATCATGGCCTGCCGTGACAACCGTATCGCTGCTGAGTCCATCGGACTCAACGTCACGAGATACAAACTCATGGCCTTCACGGTTTCTGCAGCTCTTGCAGGTATGGGAGGAGCTTTCTACGGACTTAACTATTCGACACTTCTTCCCATCAAATTCAACTTCAACACGTCAATACTGATTCTGGTATTTGTAGTTCTGGGCGGCCTTGGAAATATTTGGGGATCAATTATTGCAGCTACTATCCTTACTATCCTTCCGGAAGCTCTGAGACAGTTCTCAGACTACAGAATGCTGGCATATGCCATAGTCCTTATCCTTGTAATGATCTTTACTTACAGCCCTAAGATCAAGATGTTCACACAGAGCATGAGGGAGAAGGTCGTCAAGGGAAAGGATCCTAAACCAAAGGCGGAAGGAGGTGCGGCAGGATGAGCGTTAAAGTGAAGAATGACGAAGTTATCCAGAACACCGTTTATGATGTTTATGAAAACTATGATGAATCCAAGTCCACCGTGGATGAAATAATCCTTCCTGAAAGAGACAAGGATAAGGATCCTATTCTTGACATAAGAGGCCTCGGCATCGACTTCGGAGGACTAACTGCTGTAGACGAGTTCACCATTGGCATAGGCCGCACTGAAATTGCAGGTATTATCGGACCTAACGGTGCCGGAAAGACCACCATCTTCAACCTTCTCACCAAGGTTTATCAGCCGACACGCGGAACCTTCCTCTTTGACGGGGTGGATACCGCGGGCATGACTACGACCCAGATCAGCAAGATGGGAATCGCCCGTACCTTCCAGAATATCAGGCTCTTTGACAAGCTCACTGTAGAAGAGAACGTCAAGGCTGCCATGCACGAGGAAGTAAGCTACGGACTCTTCAGCGGTATTTTACATGGACCCAAGTACAGGAAGCAGGAAAAGGCTGCCCATGAGAGAGCTCTGGAACTTCTCTCCATCTTTGACATGCAGGATATGGCAGATTACCAGGCAAGCTCCCTTCCTTACGGAGCCCAGAGAAGACTTGAGATCGTAAGAGCTCTTGCGACTAACCCCAAGGTACTTCTTTTGGATGAGCCTGCTGCAGGTATGAACCCCTCTGAAACCGCTGAACTTATGAACAATATCCGTAAGATCAGAGATACTTTCGGAATTGCCATAATTCTTATCGAGCATGACATGAGCCTTGTAATGAACGTATGCGAGGGTATCGCAGTTCTCAACTTCGGCCGTATCATAGCCAAGGGAACTCCTGAAGAGATCCAGAACAATCCTGCTGTAATCGAAGCATATCTCGGCAAGAAAAAGGAGGCGGAATAATGAGTAAACTGTTGGAAGTTAATGATATCAACGTTTATTATGGAGCCATCCATGCCATCAAGGGTATATCCTTCGACGTAAACGAGGGCGAGATCGTAACTCTTATCGGAGCAAACGGTGCAGGCAAGTCCACGACTCTGAACACGATTTCAGGACTTCTCAGATCCAAGACAGGTTCCATCCATTTCCTCGGTGAGGACATCGGCAAGGTCCCTGCCCATAAGCTGGTTGATAAGGGACTTTCACAGGTTCCCGAAGGAAGACGTGTCTTCCTTCAGATGACCGTTCAGGAAAACCTTGAAATGGGAGCCTATACAGAGAAGGCATCAACCATTCCCGAAAACCTGGAGCTTGTTTACGAACAGTTCCCCAGATTAAGAGAGAGATACAAGCAGGTCGCAGGAACTCTTTCAGGAGGCGAACAGCAGATGCTTGCCATGGGAAGAGCCCTTATGTCAAGACCTAAGCTTCTCATGCTGGATGAGCCTTCCATGGGACTGGCACCTATTCTGGTTGAACAGATTTTTGATATTATCAAAAGACTTCATGAGGCAGGAACCACCATTCTTCTCGTAGAGCAGAATGCCCAGATGGCCCTGTCCATTGCTGACCGTGCCTATGTACTTGAGACAGGCAAAATATCACTTTCCGGACCGGCATCCGAGCTTCTTCATAACGACAGTGTCCGTAAGGCATACTTAGGTGAATAAAGAAAGGAGTTCATATGGGTAA
>CAMPCK010000111.1 GCA_946645735.1 uncultured Clostridia bacterium | reverse complement strand
GGTGTCCCAGTTCTATGATGTAATGACCATTACGGGAAACGGCAAGCAGCTCTCTTTTCTCAAGGAAAACGGCATTGGTTCCTGTGACTTTTTAATTGCCTGCACAGATTCTGATGAAGCAAATATCGTAATTGCCACCATGGCCAAATCCATCGGATGCAAAAAAGTCATTGCCAGAGTCAGAGACCCGGAATATATGAATCATATGGATTCCATCAAGGAATTCTTCTCCATTGACTACACCATCAATCCGGACCTTGCCATAACCAATGAGATATACAAGTATCTCGTTGAAAAATACACCCTTACAAACGGTATTTTCACCAGCGGCAAAGTTGCCCTCGTACAGTTCAAGGTAAGAAAGTACAAGAGCCTAGTGGGCCTTTCCATGCCTGAGGTCTCAAAAGAACTTCCCAACATGCTGGTAGCTGCCATTTCAAGAAACGGCAAGATCATAATCCCTCACGGCGACGCTCATATAGAAGAGAACGATTACCTCTACGTTATCGGAGAGCGCCACGAGATCAACGCCATCCACAAGAAGGTTTATGAAAAAGGAAAATACACAAATCTTCAGAAGGTCATGATAATCGGAGGCGGAAAGACCGGTTTCTATCTTGCAAGAAAGCTTGCTGACTTCGGTATTTCTGTCAAGCTTATCGAAAAGGACAAGCAGCGCTGCTACTACCTTTCAACTCAGCTTGATGACGTCATGATCCTCTGCGGTGATGCCACAGACGGCACCTTCCTGGATGAAGAAAATATAGATGAAATGGATGCTGTTGTTACAGCCACAGGTTTCGACGAAGAAAACCTCCTCCTTGCCCTTCTTGCGAAGAACAAGGGAATCGAGGACGTTATCTCCAAGATAAGCCATGACGGATACAAGGGACTTATTGAAAGCATGGGAGTAGACATGGCTCTCAATCCCCTGGATATCGTAACCAGCACCATCTTAAGATACATTCAGGGCGATAAGCTCGTTATCAGCTCCCTCCTCATTCAGGGACAGGCTGAGATCCTGGAATTTATTGCATCCCGTGAAATGAAGATTGTGGGTAAATCCCTGAGGGATCTCTCACTTCCCGATGGCGTGCTCATCACAGCTATCCACCGCGGAAATCAGGTCATTATTCCCAAAGGTGATGACATCATCTATGAAGATGACCGTGTTACCGTATTCTGCCTTCTTTCCGATCTTCCCGATCTTGAAGGTCTCTTTACCAAAAAAATACTTGCGCGCAGGAGCTGATATAAATGAAAGCACAAAAAAAGCCCATTAACCACAGGCAGGGGTTTCTCATAGCCACCCTGATCTGGTTTTCGGCTTGTATTATAGGCGCCATTCCCTATCTTATATCCGGCACCTTTGACAACTTTATAGATGCTTTCTTTGAATCCTCCTCAGGTTTCACCACTACAGGAGCCACTGTCATCACAGATCTCTCGGTTACTCCATGGTATATACTTCTCTGGAGAAGTATCACCCACTGGCTGGGAGGTATGGGTATTGTGGTTCTTTTTGCTGCCATTTTCCCCACCTGGGGAATCCGCGGACAGCTTGCAGCCTATGCAGAGACCCCCGGTCCCAGCAAGGGCAAGCTTACGGCCAGGTTTTCGGATACGGCAAAGGATCTCTATATTCTTTATATAGGTCTGACTCTTGTCCTCTTCATCCTCCTGAGGCTTTTCGGCATGAGTTGGCTGGATTCCATAACCACAGCCTTTTCAACCATGGCAACCGGAGGTTTTGCCAACTACAATAACAGCGCTCAGGATTTCAGCACGCCTGTCAAAATAATACTGATGATTTTCATGTATGTGGCGGGCATAAACTTCAACCTCCTCTTCAGGGCAAGAAAAAACGGCATCAGGATACTCCTGAAAGATCAGGAACTGAGATTCTATACCCTTGCAATGGCAATAGGGTCCCTGCTCATCTTTGCAGTCAATACCCTTACCTACAGATCTTCCGACATAGGCCATAATCTCATGGATTCATTTTTCCATGTCATATCCATAAATACCACCACAGGCTTCACCATCGGAGATTATGAGCTCTGGCCCACCACCTCCAAAATGATCCTTCTCTGCTTCTTCTTCATAGGCGCATGCGCATCATCCACCGGAGGAGGAATCAAGGTGTCCAGGATCATCATCTGTCTCAAGCTCATTAAAAGAAGCTTCTCCATGAGGATACATCCCACAAGGGTCGGAAAGATCACTATCAACAACATGGAGATTTCCACAGACGTGGCCATCAAGACCACAGGCTTTGTATTCACGTATCTGGGAGCCTTAATAATAGGAACACTCCTCATATCCTTGAACGGCCTCGGATTCATGACAAGCTTCTCATGCACAGCATCATGTCTTGCCAATATCGGTCCCGGCTTCGGCCTTATAGGCCCTGCCTTTAACTTCAGTGTTCTGAGCCAGATGACAAAACTGATCTGCTCCATCCTGATGATTATAGGAAGACTTGAACTTTATACCGTTATAGTTTTATTCTCCAGATATTACTGGAACCCGAACAAGAGCTGATAATATGCGTATTTTAAAAAACAGGGCATTCTTCAAAATAATAGGCACCCTTACGCTGATCGAAGGATTGGCGCTTTTGCCGTGCCTTTTTGTGTCCTGTGCAGCAGACAGCACGGAAACCTATTCTGCTATTTTTGCTGTCAGCCTCGTATACATATTTACAGGCTCCGCCCTTCTCTCAAGACTCCGTTCCAGAAGGTTCAGACTGAAGACCCACGAGGGCTTCCTCATTTCCACTCTTTGCTGGGTTTTCTGTTCCGTTCTCGGAGCCATGCCCTTCTATTTCGCAGGAAATGACTACTCCTTCCTGCAGTCCCTCTTTGAAGCCACAGCAGGTTTCACCACCACAGGCTGCACCGTCATGGACCTTGATACCATGCCCAAAGGCCTCATCATGTGGAGAGCCATATCAAACTGGCTCGGAGGAATGGGAATCCTTGTTCTCGTAGTATCCGTCCTTCCCGCTCTCGGTATCGGCGGTCAGAGCATCGCATCCACTGAGACTACCGGTCCTTCTCTCGAAAAGGTCGGCGGAAGATTCTCTTCCACAGGACAGTTCCTCTATGTAACTTACAGTCTGTTTTCCATAGTGGAATTCATACTTCTCGCAGCAGGTCCTCTTAACATGTTCGATGCCTTCATCAACACCTGCTCCAGCATAAGCACGGGAGGTCTTCTGGTCACTTCACAGAACGCAGCCGCCTTTACTACGGTGTATGTGCGTCTTGTGGTAATAGTCTTCACCCTCCTTTCATCCATGAACTATACCCTTTATTATTTCCTTCTGAACGGCCGTAAGAACGCCGTGTCATCCAATGCGGAAGTAAGGGGGTTCTGGATCATAATCGCTGTTGCCACCCTTCTGGTAACCCTGGACCTTATTCACGAGAAGACTTATACCAACGCTTTTCTCGCCCTTAAGGACGGGCTGTCTCAGGTAATATCATTTATATCCACTTCAGGATATTATGTATGCGATTATTCAGAATGGCCCACCTTCTCAGTTGTGGTGCTCTTCACCCTTCTTATCATCGGAGGATGCTCCATGTCAACCTCCGGTTCCCTGAAGGTTATAAGAATAATCGTATTCTTCAAGCTCATAGCAAGAGGCATATTCAAACAGATCCACCCCAATGCAGTGAGAGCCATCAAAATACAGGGCAAGGCAGTTCCCGCCCAGAAAGTCGGAGAAATTACAGCTCACATTCTCCTCTATTTCGCCGTGATCTTCTTCTCATGCATTATCTTAGGCCTTAACAATCTGGATATGGAAGCCACCATAACCACCGTTATAGGAACCTTTACCAATACGGGAATCGCTCTCGGAGGACCCGGACCCGGAGGATACTACGGAATGTTCTCCAATTTCTCCCTCTTCTATCTGTCATTCCTCATGATCGTTGGAAGACTTGAGATGTTCGCAGTAATCATCCTCTTCACCAAGTCCTTCAGACAAATAAACCGCCCGGAACAGATCTGATTATCCCGGGCGATATATGAATGAATCTATCCAAAAAATTGCAGAAAAAAGACCCGATGACTTCATCGGGTCTTGATTTTTATGCTTCAGTTGTCTCTTCAGCTTCAGCTTCAGGTTCTTCGTCCTGAGGTGCTTCTTCAGGCTCCATGGTCTGCTTGATGGAAAGGCTGATTCTCTTTCTCTCTGTGTCGATTTCAAGAATCTTAGCTGATACTTCCTGTCCAACACTGATCTCTTCAGAGATGTCATTTACTCTCTTGTGAGCTACTTCAGAGATGTGAACAAGTCCGTCAAGGCCGGGTTCAAGCTCTACGAATGCGCCGTAGTCCTTGATCTGAACAACTTTACCTGTTACAACCTGTCCTACCTGATAGTTGTCATAGATAACTGACCAGGGTTCAGGTGTGCACTGCTTAAGGC
>CAMPCK010000110.1 GCA_946645735.1 uncultured Clostridia bacterium | reverse complement strand
AGGGAAAGATAGCCATGCGTAACGGCGGAATCATGGCAAGCGAGGATAACTTTACCATCACGGTCCGCGCCAGGGGAGGCCATGCAGCCCGTCCTCACAATGCCAAGGATGCCCTGGTCATTGCATCTGAGATCATCCTTGCCATCCAGACCATAGTCTCGAGAAGCATAGATCCCTCTTCATCATCAGTGATATCCTGCACGGAAATCGAAACTGACGGTGCTCATAACATACTGGCAGGAACAGCTGTGATAAAAGGAGACACCAGAAGCCTGGATCCGGGTTCCCAAAGAATCGTTGAAGAACGCATGAGAGAAATATGTGAAGGAATCTGCCGTATGAACGGTGCTGAATGTGATTTCGAGTTCACCCATGAATTCATACCTACAGTGAACGATCCCGAATATGTGAAATATGCTGCGGAAGCCGCAGAGAAGGTGGTCGGAAAAGAGAATGTCGAAACTGATGTTACGGCTCCCCTTACCTCTGAAGACTTCGGAAGGTTTCTTAAGGAGATCCCCGGGTGCTTCGTCTTCCTGGGTTCAGGTAAAGGCGCAAACGGCCCTGACCTTCACAATGCTGAATATGACTTTAATGATGATATACTGGAAACGGGGGCTGAATTTTTTGCACAGCTCGTCCGTGACAGACTTAAATAAAGGAGAGTAAAGACATGATTGACCTTAGCATCAATTCCAAAGGACTGAAGAACAATATTGAACGCGCCAAAGAGATGAACATCATCCTGCCCACCATTGAGCAGCAGATCGACCCTTCCAAAATTCCCGAAAAGATTAAGGAAAAGCTGACCAAAGTGGGTATGCAGGACATAGATCCCCTCAATCTTTTCAGGATCACCTGGAAGAATGAGCAAAAGGATTTCGGCGGACTCTTTCACGGTCCTAACTATATAGTTCTGCCGCCCGAGCTTACGGGAGTTAAATGCCGCATCATCTGCATGCTCGGTAAATGGTTCCCCATAGGAGCTCACAAGGTAGGAGCAGCCTTCGGCTGTCTGGTACCTCCTCTTGTCACCGGTCAGTTCGATTCCACCTACCATAAGGGAGCCTGGCCTTCCACAGGAAACTACTGCAGAGGCGGTGCCTTCAACAGCGCGCTCCTCGGCTGCCACTCCATAGCCATCCTTCCCGAAGGTATGAGCCGCGAGAGATTCGAATGGCTCGAGGGCGTAGCTTCAGAAGTTATCGCAACCCCCGGATCCGAATCCAACGTTAAAGCCATCTACGATACTGTTGCCGAGCTCAAGGCCAAGGACGACGTCTGGGTCTTCAACCAGTTCCAGGAGATGGGAAACTACATGTGGCATTACAACGTCACAGCCAACGCCATCTCAGATGCCTTTGAGGAGATCAAAGGAGAAAACGGACGTTTCGCCGGCATGGCTTTCTGCTCCGGTTCAGCAGGCACCATGGGTTCCGGCGACCGTCTTAAAGAACTTTATCCCACCGCTAAGCTTGGCGTGGGTGAATCCCTTCAGTGTCCTACTCTTCTGGATAACGGCTTCGGCGATCACAGGATCGAGGGTATCGGGGACAGACACGTGCCCTGGATACATAATGTAAAGAATACGGATATGGTTATCGCAATCGACGATGAGGATCCTGTAGAAGTTCTTCGCCTCTTCAACGAACCCATCGGCCGCGCCTATCTCAAGGAGCAGGGAGTTGATCCTGAGCTTGTGGATCTTCTGGGATACTTCGGTATTTCCGGCATAGCAAATGCCCTTTGCTGCATCAAGATGGCCAAGTACTATGAACTGGATGAAAACGACGTGGTCGCTACAGTCCTTACGGATTCCGCTGCCATGTACGGTTCCAGGATCGAGGAACTGAGAGCACGTGACGGTGAATACAGCCATGAAAAAGCTGCCATCGACTTCCACACACATATCTTGGGAGAAAAAACCGACGCCATGCTGGAACTGAGATACACCGACAGGAAGCGTATCCACAACCTCAAGTACTACACCTGGGTCGAGCAGCAGGGTAAGACCGCTGAAGAACTGAACGCCCTCTGGTACGATCAGGAAGGCACCTGGGGTGCCGCCGCCAAGGCTGCATCCAAGATCGATGAACTGATAAACGAGTTTAACGAAGCAACAGGCCTTCTCAAGAAACTTTAACAACAAAAATGGCTCTCAAGCGAGAGCCATTTTTTATTTTAATATATCTATTTGAGAGGGAGCCTGTACAGCATGCAGGGCCTTCCTCCGGTCTCATAATTCATTCTTCCCTGAACTTCACCGGTATCAACAAGGTAATTCATGTACTTTCTGACAGTTACAACAGAAAGCTCAGTGCTTTCAGAGATTTCTTCTCCCGTAAGCCATTCTCCCGAAACCGCAAGGCAGTCCATGAGCCTGGCCTTGGTCTTGTCCTGAATGCCCTTGGGCTCCTGCTCCGGCCTTCCCTGAGGAGCATTGCCGAGAAGTATGTCTATATTCTTCTGGTCCAGAGTTTTGTCAGCGTCCAGAACCTGCTTGTTGCTCCTGAACTTTTCGAGAGCCTGTTTGAATCTTTCAAAGGTGAAGGGCTTTACCAGATAGTCAATAGCCCCGAGTCTCACAGCTTCTTCCACGGTTTTGTTGTCATTGGCTGCGGTTACCATAATGACTGAAACGGGGATATCCCTTTCCCTTATCTTCTTAAGGGTCTCGATACCGTCAAGGCGGGGCATGTAAACGTCCATGATAACGATGTCCACAGAAGATTTCTCAAGGATCTTTAAGGCATCCTCTCCGTTATTACATCTGTATGCCACGCTGAAGTCACCGCTCCGGTTTACAAACTGTTCATTTATCATGGCGACCATGGGGTCGTCTTCTACGATCATGACCTTAAACATTTTTCTTTTTTCCTTCCTTGAATTCAAGTCTGAAGGAAGTGCCTTTGCCTTCCTGTGACCTGACATCAATGCTTCCGCCGTATGCTTCCGTGAGAGAATTTATCTGATAGAGTCCTATTCCTCTTCCGTCTCCCTTGGTTGAAAATCCGTTTTCAAATATATGTTCCAGATCCTCTGCCTTTATTCCGGGGCCGTTGTCTTCAACCTTTATCTCAAGATCTCCGTCCTTTGAATATATGCCTACCTTTAGCTCCTTGTCCAGATTTCCGGGTGTGAAATCGCTTCCTTTGCCGTTCATGGCATCGAATGCATTGTCTATGAGGTTTCCTGTTATGGTTACCAAAACGTCATCAGGTATGTGAACGTCGGTATCCAGTGAACTTTCCTCATCAAAGGTGAATTTGATGTTGAGTTCTGATGCTCTTGCATTCTTTCCGATGAGAAGGGCTGCCAGGGCAGGACAGCTGATGCGCTTCATTATTTTGCTTATGGTCTCCCTCTGGACAATGGTGATGTTCTGGATGTAATTCAGGGCTTCGTCATACATCTCCATCTGAATGAGACCCATGATAACGTGGAGCTTATTGGTGAAATCATGGTTATTGGCCCTCATGGAGTCCACCAGGAACCTGGTTCCCGCCAGGTCCTCCGCAAGACGGGTATACTCAGTCCTGTCGTGGAGTATTCCCACAGCGCCCACTGCTTTTCCCTCTTCAGTTATGGGATGTCTGTCCATGATTATATCCACGTCATTCTGAAGATTTACGGGGATGGACACTTCCTTTTCTTCTTTGCCGATGGCTCCGGAAAGCAATCTTGATCCAAGAGCCTCCGGACTTTCCTCATTTTCGCCTCCGGAGATCATTCTTGATGCTGCCTTATTCATGAAGATCACTTCAGAATCTTTATCCACTGCGATAACACCCTCGTTAAGGGACTCCAGAATATCATCTCTTACTTTATACATTGCAGAGAATACATCCGGCTCAAATCCCATTAGACTTTCGGTAACCTTTTTTGATACCTTTGCTGAAATCAGGGACTCCCCGGCTATGGCAAGAATGATCACGCCCAGGAATATGAGAAGCACCTTGGTGTTCCTGTCTCTGATGCTTGACATGAGCATCAGGGTTATTACAAAGCCTGAGGGTTCACCGTTTTCTCCGCGGATGATTGCGTAGGCTCTTCTCTGGGGGCCCGAGGGTCCTTCTTCGTTCACCACATAGCTGGTGCCCTCATCATCAAATTCCGGCATGGTACCATCGTATACTGTGCCCATGAGTTCATGGTTGGAATGGTAAAGTCTGATATTGTCCGCCCCTACTATGGATATTACGTCGATCTCCTCCATGGATTCCTTGAGGTCGTCAAGTTCCGCAGTCATCTCTTCCGAGGTCTTTCCCGCATCCTTCATGACTTGCCCCAGACGCGCCGCCGACTCTGCGGCATTTCTCAGATTAAGGTCCCTCTGAGCGGAACCGTCGTGAATACTGAAATATATGCCGAAGACTCCGAGAATCAGTGCCAGGGATATGACCATGATCAGCTGTACCGCAAAATTATATCGTTTTAACGTGAATCTTCCTTTTTTCACTT
>CAMPCK010000109.1 GCA_946645735.1 uncultured Clostridia bacterium | reverse complement strand
CTGCCGCGTACAGCGGGAAGCAGAGCTGTGAATCCAGCTTAAGCGCGTCCTCAGGTGCGAATCCTGAAGCATCAGTCTGCCCTGCCCCTGCCGCCGGACAAAATGGAGTTATATTTGAATTTTCGATGTTTGCTTTATTATCCTTCATGTCTTTTATTAAAGAAGTTCCTCAACAGCTGCCTTTACATCCTTCATGTCAGCTGTAGGTTCGAATCTTGCAACGAGCTTTCCTTCTCTGTCTACCAGGAACTTGGTAAAGTTCCACTTGATGTATGCCTTATCGCCGTGTTCCTTATCAACAGCCTTGGCAACCTTGTTCATTGCCATAGCCTTGAGTCCCTTGCCGAAACCTTCGAAAGGCTTCTCTGTTGCGAGCTCAGCGAAAAGAGGATCAGCGTTCTCGCCGTTTACGTCGAGTTTGGAGAACTGAGGGAATGTGATTCCGAATCTTCCTGTGCAGAAGGTGTGGATCTCTTCGTCCTCTCCGGGAGCCTGGTTTGCAAACTGGTTGCAGGGGAAGTCGAGGATCTCGAGTCCCTTGTCGTGGTCTGCATCATAGATTGCCTGAAGATCTGTATACTGAGGAGTGAAGCCGCATCCTGTAGCTGTGTTGACGATGAGGAGAACCTTGCCCTCATAGTCCTTAAGGGATACCATGCTTCCGTCCATTGCTTTTACGCTGTAATCATAAACTGCCATTTGTCTTACCTCCGATGTTATGTATGTTTTTTTGTATTTGGTCTATATGAATTTTGTTAAATTCGATTGAGTACAATTTAATTATACCCACTCATTCCCTCTTTGTCAACATTTTTTTGCAAAAAATCCTCTGGTGGAAATAAAAAAGGCCCTTCAGCGAAGGGCCTTGACTTCTGTTATTCAGCTGTAACCAGCTTAACTATTACTTCCACCATCTTTTTCATTTCGTCGATGGATACGAATTCCAGAACTCCGTGGAAGTTCTGACCGCCTGTGGAAAGGTTCGGCGTGGGGATTCCCATGTATGTAAGACCTGCGCCGTCTGTGCCGCCTCTGATTGGCTTGATGACAGGCTCGACTCCGATGGATCTCATGGCATCCATGGCCTTTTCGACGATCTCAATATGAGGCTCCACAAGATCCCTCATATTGTAGTATGTGTCGCTCATTTCGAGCTCCACGGTGCCCTCGCCGTACTTGGCGTTCAGGTAGTCCACCACGCGGCGCACGAAGTCTTTTCTGGCTTCGAACTTCTCTCTGTCGTGGTCGCGGACGATCATGTGGATCACTGCAGCCTGCTCTTCGCCTTCAAATCCCATGACGTGATAGAAACCTTCATATCCTTCCGTGTGTGAAGGGGTTTCTGCTGCAGGGAACATGGATACGAGCTCGGTTCCGATGAGAACAGCGTTTTTCATCTTGTTCTTTGCGGAACCCGGGTGGATGTTCACGCCGTTAATGGTGAACTTGACGCCTGCTCCGTTAAAGCACTCGTACTCGATTCCGCCGAGACGGTCGCCGTCCAGGGTGTAGGCATATTTTGCATCAAACTTCTCTGTGGAGATGTGCTCGGTTCCCCTTCCCGTCTCTTCATCGGGATTGAAGCAAAGAACCAGCCTTCCGTGCTTGATCTCGGGATGAGCTATGAGGTATTCGCAGGCGGTTATGATCTCTGCGATACCGGCCTTGTCGTCAGCTCCAAGGAGCGTCGTTCCGTCGGTCACGATAAGTTCGTGTCCCAGATAGTGATCAAGATCAGGGAAGTCTTCAACCTTGATGGCAGCACCGGGATTGAGCTGGATGTCCCCTCCCTCGTACTTGAGGATCCTGGGCTTGATATCTGCGCCGGATACGGCGGATGATGTGTCCATGTGGGACATGAGTCCGATGGTGTCCGCCTCAACTCCGGGAGTTGCTTCGAGATGAGCATAGACGTAGCCGTATTCATCTCTCATGGCGTCCGTGAGCCCGATTCCCTTAAGCTCCTCCACCAGATAATCCGCCAGTTCAAATACCTTGGGGCTTGTGGGGAACGTATCCACATCCTCATAGGAAGTCGTCTCAAAACTTACATATTTCAAAAATCTTTCTACTAAATTCATTTTCTTTACCTTTCCAAAAAATACAGGCCCGCGGGTCACCCCGCAAGCCTGATTATTATTTTTTTCAGCCGACGCGCTCAAAATCTTCAGCGGGGTGCTTGCAGAGAGGACATACGAAATCTTCGGGAAGTTCGTCTCCCTCATAGAAGTATCCGCAGATCTTGCAGACCCAGCCGTGGCGCTCTTCCTCGAGCTTCTCCTGCGGCTTGGGTTTGATGTGAGCGAAGTAGTATGCATAGGTTACGGAAGGATCGTTGTTGAGTACTACTGCCTCTGTTACCTCTGCGATGAACAGAGTATGTGTGCCGTAGTCATAGGAATCAACTACCTTACCTGACATGTATGCATTGGTTCCTGTTGTGATGTATGCAAGTCCGTTTGCGGAATGTGCATAGCTTACAGGAATGTGCTCGTCAAACTTGTTGACCTCTTTTCCTGTCTGGAAGCCGAAGTGCTTGAAGGTATCCATAACTGCTGACTCTGAAAGGAAGGAAATGTTGAAAAGTCCTGTAGCCTTGATCATGTCATGAGTATGGTTTGCCTTGTTGACAGCGATAGAAATTCTGTTAGGCTGTGATGTGAGCTGGATACCGGTGTTGATGATGCAGCCGTTATCCTTTCCGTCAGCCTTGGCTGTAAGTACGAAAAGTCCGTAGCTGAACTTCTGGAATGCCTTCGGATCGATCTCAGCTTCAGCCATCTTGGCTTCGTCAACCTTGGGTGCCTCGAACTTAGGAATGGTCTTGTCGATGGCATCAACGAGGGCCTCGATGTCAGCTTCCTGTCCGGGACGGAGTGCAGACTTGAGAGAAACTGTCTGATCAAGCATTCTCATATCCTTGAGTCCGCCGATGATCTCTCTCATGAGTCTTCCTGATGTTGGTGCCCAGGAACCGTTTTCTACGAAAGCAACGGTTCTGTTCTGGATGTTGTGGGCAGCCAGGTCGTGAAGGAGTTCTTCCATGGAAACGAAGATTCCAGCGTTATATGTGGTTGAGCAGAACAGCAGGTGGCTGTACTGGAAGCAGGCTGCGATGATCTCGGATGCGGGAGTAACGCTCACGTCGAACATTACAGTCTTGATTCCTCTGTCTCTTAATTCTGAAGAGATGATCTCTGCAACGTTTTCGGTGTGTCCGTATACGGATGCGTATGCGATGCAGACTCCGGTCTCTTCCGGTGTATATGTAGCCCACTTGACGTACTTGTCAAGATATGACTCGATTTTTCTTCTCCATACAAAACCATGGAGGGGGCAGATCATCTTGATCTCAAGGGCGTGAGCCTTCTTGAGGATCTGCTGTACCTGCTCGCCGTATTTTCCTACGATATTTGTATAGTATCTTCTGGCTTCATCCATGTATTCAGCATCGAAGTCAACTTCATCTGCGAAGATTGCTCCGTTTAATGCTCCGAAGGTTCCGAAGGCATCAGCTGAGAAAAGGATTCCGTCCTCATGCTCATAGCTCATGAGTACTTCCGGCCAGTGAACCATGGGTGCTGTAAGGAAGGTGAAGTGATGCTTTCCTGAGCAGAACTCACCCTTATCTCCCACGATCACAGCCTGGTCTGTCAGGTCCTTGTTGAAGAACTGCTTGATCATCATAAGGATCATCTGGTTGCAGACTACCTTGACGTTGGGATATCTTAAGAGCAGTTCAAGGAAAGTTGCGCTGTGGTCAGGCTCCATATGATGGATAACCACATAATCAAGGTCGCGGCCGTTGAGAACGTGCTCAACATTCTCAAAGAAAAGCGGTCCTACTGCCTTGTCTACGGTATCGAATAAAACGGTCTTTTCATCGAGCAGAAGGTATGAGTTGTAAGACACTCCGCGAGGTACGGAATATACGCCCTCGAACATGGCCAGTCTTCTGTCATTGGCTCCTACCCAGTAAAGGTCTTCAGTAATTTTCTTTGTGCAATACATTTGGTTCCTCCTAAATCAAATTTTTTGCTTATTAAATGCCGGCTCCCGGCTCTTCAGCTTATTCGTATGCGATGGTGAGGAGCTGCTCAAGATCCTCGCAGCAGGCGCCGCACTTGTTTCCTGCATCAGCTTTTTCTCTCAGTTCATCCAGGGTTTTGATCTCATTTTCCCTGATGATATCAATGATTTCTTTCTTTGTTTTATTCTTGCAGAGACATACTTTGAAATCGTCTCCCATGGCTCTCATATCCATATGATATTTCCTTTCTTTTAAGCGGGATCATCCATGGTTTATTTATACCCACAGATACCCATTATAATCATTATTGATACTTATATAATTATACCATATGAGAAGGATTATTTATAGGGGGAATTTGACAAATTGGGATTTGTAGAGATGTCCGGCGCGGATTCTTTGCATTAAAATGAGGATTGCTAACTAAAAAGCACGTTGGCTCCCCTGG